>DASPLM010000052.1:0-2212 GCA_035627575.1 Caulobacteraceae bacterium
CCGGGTCTACTTCGCGAAGTACGAGGACCTCGTCGCCGACCCTCACAAGATCTTCGCGGACATGGTCGGCTTCGTCGGCCAGCCGCTCGACCAGGCTCTCTTCGAGCGCACGATCGACGACGTCCAGGCGGCGAAGTTCAAGACGGTGAACGAGTCGAAGAAGAGCAACATCCTGAAGGCGCCGTTCGTGAGGAACGGCCGCAACCGGCAGTGGGAAGCCGAGATGACGGCGGCCGACATCGACTGGGCGCGCGCGGTGTTCCTCAAGCACGGCTCTGACCTCGACGAGACCATGGAGAAGTGGGGCCTGCCGCTGCCTCCTCGCCCGGCCGACGCGCCGCCGATCCCCATCGAGGCCCTGGAGGACTACATGCGGGACCGGAAGCCGCTGAAGCAGGCGGTTCCGGAGCGCGCCGAGCGGCTGGCCGAGATCGCCGCCGAGAAGCGGTCGAGGCGGGCGGCCGCCGCCGAGGCCCGGAAAGCCAGGGATGCGCAGCGCGAGGCCCGGGTCGGCGGGGTGGAGGCGAAGGCGGCCCTGCGCGCGGAGAAGCAGCAACGGGTCGAGGCGGCCCGCGCCGAGAGGCGACAACAGGCCGACGCCGTGAGGGAGGCTCGCCGTGCGGAGAAGGCGGCCAAAGCCGCCGAAGTCCGTGCAGCGCGCCGGGCTGCCCGGGAAGAGGTGCTCAAGGTGGTTCCCGCGTCCGAACCCAGCACGTAGGCAGCGCCTCGCCGACGGCAGAGGCTCCGCCCGCGCGCCGGCGGAAGAGGTCCGGGCGGCAGGGCGGGCGCCCGGCAGGCGGAGCCGCCCGCACGCGCGCGGGTAAGCTCTGGAGGACGGGCCGTCAGCGGGCGCTTGCCGCGCCCAACGGGGGCTTCGGCGCCATGCTCCGCCAGCCGAGGGCGGTCCCCGTCGCATGCACCAGCCCGTAGGCCAGCACGATCAGCGAACTCCAGAGCGTGAAGCCGTGGACCGCCTGCGGCTGCAGGACCAGCAGCGGCGCGAGCACCAGGCCGCGCAGCAGGTAGACGGCCGTGATCGCCACCAGCGCCGTACGCAGCAACGGCAGCCGGGGCAGGACTCCGGCGCCGGACAGGGCATAGGCAGACCAGATCGCCAGGACGGCGGCGATTCCGGCGGTGATGACGGCGGGCATGGGCGAGCCACGCTCGGCGGCGCGGGCGAGCTCCTCCCCCGCGCCGAAGAAGCGGTACCAGTCGGGTCCGCCGATGATACAGCCGACGTGCAGCAGGGCGGCCAGGGCGCTCAAGAGAGCGCCTGCGATGAGCCAGTTCCGTCCGCCCATGCGGCCCCCCGTTTCCTCCGGCACTATGGGTGAGCCGCGTTCCGGTGGGAAGCGGCCCCTTCCTGTCCGTTACCGCCTTCAGCCAGACGCCGCGCCGGCGGGATCATCGGAGGTAGGGCGCCACGTTGTCGGCGATGGCGGCGAACTCGGAGTCGGTAAGGGGCGTCATGCCCCGGAAGGCGCCCCACTCCTTGCGCGGCGTGTTGCGACCGCCGAAGGCGGCGTCCGAGCCATACAGGATCCGCTCCACGCCGATCTGGCGGATGCGCTCGGCGAACCTGGCCAGCACCTCGTCCGACTGGTCGGTCGCGACCGTGGCGATGTCGAAGTAGAGGTTGCGCGTGCGGGGATCCCCTGCGGCCACCGCATCGGCGTAGACCGCCAGAGCCTCGTCGGTGTAGCCGGGTCCGCCGCCGGCGAAGTGGGCGATCTGCACCACCACGTCCGGCGCTGCGGGCAGGAGCTCGCTGAGGAACACCTCGGCTTCCTTGCGCCCGTAGTCCTTGTCCAGGGTCCACAGGTGGGCGACGATGGCCAGGCGGCGACGGTTGGCGGCACGAAACACGGTCCGGACGGCCTCCACGTGCTCGGGCTTCTTCAGGTCCACGCCGGAGTTGCCGAAGTGCAGCTTGACGCCCCGCACGCCCCTGGCGGCGCAGCGCTCGAGTTCGGCGACGGCGTAGTCCTTCAGCGGGTTGAAGCTGCAGAAGGCGACGAGCCGGTCCGGGTAGCGGGCGGCCTGCTGGATCGTCCAGTCGTTCTCGGCCCGCACGGCCTGGATCTCGCCGGGCACGGGCGCATCGAGCGGACTGCCGTACCAGTAGGCCAGCGAGAGCACGACGGCGCGCCGGATGCCGGCAGCGTCGATGTGCCGGATCAGCTGTTCGGCGTCGATGGGCGGTTCGGCG
>DASPLM010000053.1:0-2181 GCA_035627575.1 Caulobacteraceae bacterium
GCCTGAGCCTGGTGCGTGCGACCGGGATCATCCACACGCCCCAGCCGGCCGAGGCGCTGGCGCGGGTCGAGGCCCTGGCCCTGGCTCTGGACGACTTCGCCCTGGGGGGCGTCGCCTGGGCCACGCCCCTGTTCGGCTCCGCCATCCTCGCCCTGGCCCTGCAGCGGGGGCGACTGAGCGGCGAAACCGCGTTCGACCTGTCGCGCCTCGACGAAGCCTTCCAGGAAGAACGCTGGGGCGTCGACGCCGAAGCGGCCGAACGCACCGCCAACCTCCGCCGCGACGCCTTGGCCCTGGACGCCTGGTTCGGGGCGCTTTGAGGGGGTTATTCCCTGTTTTTCCCTGTTCGGCGTCCCTTTCATAACAGGCGGATGCAGGAACTGCGGGCCAAGTCGTTGAATAGCTGCATCCGGTCGGCGGCGCCTGACGCGATAACAGGGAATTTCCGCCTTCTCGAAACAGGGAATTCGCTCGCGGATAACAGGGAATTCGCTGCGGCCGGCCCGCCGCCGCAACGCGTCCCTGCAGCCGAACGGGGCCCGGTTCCGGCGCGGAAGTCTGAAGTCGCCGGCGGGGGTATGGCGCACTAGTTCGGGGCGGGGGGGAACTGGCCTGGGCGCGTGCCGCCGACGGGGCGCCGGGTGCGCATTGGCCATGGGAAAATCGAACCGTCTTTCCCCTCCCGTCATCCCGGGAAGTCGTCCGGCCCTCGGGCCGGGGACTGGTCCGGGGCCCAGCGCACAGCGTCGACCCGCAGCGACGCTGAGGCCTGGTGCGCCTTCCCGAGCGTGGTGCGCCGGGCCGGACAAGCGCTTCGCGCTTTCCGGGATGACGGCAGGGTGGAGATTCAGGCCACGGCCACCGCCTCGATCTCGATCAGCCAGGCCTCGTCGAAGATGGCCGGCAGGATCACCGTGAGCGCGAAGCGGCGGTCGCCGAGCAGCTCCTGGCGAATGGCGCGGTTGGGGAGATTGTATTTGCGGCCAGCCAGATAGGTCGTGACCTTCACCAGGTTGTCGAAGTTCATGCCGGCCGCCGTCAGCACCGCCTCGATGTTGGCCCAGACCAGCCGGCACTGGCCTTCGAAGTCCGGCGGCGTGTTCCCCGCGGCGTCCACCGGAACCGTGCCGGAGATGTAGAGGGTGCGGGACGCGCCCGTGACCTCGACCGCGGGGGCATAGCCGCCGGGCAGGTCCGGGAGCCCTTCGGGGGTGATGACGCGGGTGGGCATGGGGGGCTCCAGAAGGGCTTCTCCCTCTCCTCTGGAGAGGGTGGCGCGGAGCGCCGGGTGTGGTCCGTTCGAGATCATGCCACACCCTGGCCGCTGGCGCGGCCGTCCCTCTCCAGAGGAGAGGGAGAAAGCCCCGGCTTGCCACCGCCGCCGCCCCCTTCTATCCCCGGACCGTCCTTACGCGTGCCGGAGACCCCGCCCCATGAAGCACATCCTCGAGGAACTCGAGCGCCGCCGCGAGCAGGCCCGGATGGGCGGCGGCGAGAAGCGGATCGCCTCGCAGCACGGCAAGGGCAAGCTGACAGCGCGGGAACGGGTCGAGGTGCTGCTGGACGAGGGCTCCTTCGAGGAGACCGACATGTTCGTGGAGCACCGCTGCACGGACTTCGGCATGGGCGACCAGCGGGTGCCCGGCGACGGGGTGGTGACCGGCTGGGGCACGATCTCGGGCCGGCTGGTCTACGTCTTCTCCAAGGACTTCACCGTGTTCGGCGGCTCGCTGTCGGGCGCCCACGCCTCCAAGATCGTCAAGCTGCAGAAGATGGCCCTGCAGAACGGCGCCCCGATCATCGGCATCTTCGACGCCGGGGGCGCGCGCATCCAGGAGGGCGTCGAGAGCCTGGCGGGCTATGCCGACATCTTCCTGCAGAACGTGCTGGCCTCCGGCGTCGTGCCCCAGATCAGCGTCATCATGGGCCCGTGTGCCGGCGGCGACGTCTATTCGCCGGCCATGACCGACTTCATCTTCATGGTGAAGGACACGAGCTACATGTACGTGACCGGCCCCGAGGTGGTGCGCACGGTCACCAACGAGGTGGTCACCCACGAGGACCTGGGCGGCGCCCGCGTCCACGCCCAGAAGTCCGGCGTCGCCGACGGGGCCTTCGACAACGACCTGGAGGCCCTGACCCAAGTCCGCCGCCTGGTCGAGTTCCTGCCCCTGTCCAACC
>DASPLM010000054.1:0-5726 GCA_035627575.1 Caulobacteraceae bacterium
CCCCTCCGGCGGCTGCGCCGCCACCTCCCCCGGTGCGCCGCACCGGGGGAGACGGAGCGGTCCGTCACCCGTTGTCTTCGCTGTCCGCCCGTTGCGCCCGCTGGGAGCCGCCGTTGCGCTCCCGCGCCTGCTGGCGTTCCCAGTAGGCCATGCCGTCCTCGGGCTTGAACATGGTGCGCGGGGCGCCGGCCCTGGTGGCGACGGCGAAGGTGTTGCTGGCCGGGTGGTAGAGCAGGCGGTCGCCGTTGCGCCGGGTCAGGGTGAGCACCCCGCGCGGCGGGTCCTGGATGAAGGCGTGGGCCTTGGCGACGTAGTCCTTCTGGCTACGGGCGCCGAAGTCCTTGCCGTTGCGGCGGTAGTGGTAGGCCGCGTTCTGGACTGCCGAGTACTTGCGGTTCGACGACCACAGCGGCTTGCCGTCGAAGTCCGGCGCCTCGTCGTTGGCGGCGCGGCGTTCCGCCCGCGGCTCGCTTCGCTCCGGCCGCCGGCTGTCGGCGTGGTCGCGCGGTTCGTCCTGTTCGCTCCAGGCCGGGGCCTCGGCCGAGCGCGCCCGGGTCTCCACCGCCGACGGGCCGTTGTCGCAGCTGGCCAGGAACGCCAGCCCGGCCGCGGCCGCCAGGGCCAGGGTCTTCATCCTCCACGAGTCCATCTTGGTTCCTCCACCTCGCGGAGAGCAGCGTTACCGCAGGAACGGCGTTCTTGCAATGTTCCGGTTTCACCTTTTGTACCCGGCTCGCACCGGGGCGTCGGACACGCTATCTGCTGGGCCTGAACCGCGGAGGCTTCGTTGAGCCAGCGTATCCTTCTCATCGTCGGCGGCGGCATCGCCGCCTACAAGTCGCTCGAACTGGTCCGGCTGCTGCGCAAGGCCGGCGTCGAGGTGCGGGCCATCCTCACCCGCTCGGGCGAGAAGTTCGTCACGCCGATGTCGCTGGCGGCGCTCACCAACCAGCCGGTGCGCACCGACCTGTTCGACCTCGGAGCCGAGGCCGAGATGGGCCACATCGAACTGTCGCGCTGGGCCGACCTGCTGGTGGCGGCGCCCGCCACCGCCGACCTGATGGCCAAGGCCGTGCACGGCCTGGCCGACGACCTGGCCTCCACCACCCTGCTGGCGACCGACAAGGCCGTGCTGGCCGCGCCGGCCATGAACGTGCGGATGTGGACTCACCCGGCGACGCGGCGGAACATCGAGCAGCTGCGCGCCGACGGCTGGCGCTTCGTGGGCCCCGACGACGGCGAGATGGCCTGCGGCGAGTACGGTCCCGGCCGCCTGGCCGAGCCGGACGCCATCTTCGCCGCTATCATGGAGCAGCTGGGACAGGGCTTCACGGCCGCCGCGCCCATGCTGGCCGGGCCCGGGCCGCTGACAGGGCGGCACGTGCTGGTCACCGCCGGGCCAACCTTCGAGCCGATCGATCCCGTCCGGGGCCTGACCAACCGCTCCAGCGGCAAGCAGGGCTACGCCGTGGCCGAGGCGCTGGCGCGGCTGGGCGCCCGCGTCACCCTGGTCAGCGGCCCCACCGCCCTGCCGACGCCGCCGGGCGTCGAGCGGATCGACGTCGAGACGGCGGTGCAGATGGACCAGGCCGCCCGCGCCGCCCTGCCGGCGGACGCCGCGGTCTGCGTCGCGGCCGTGGCGGACTGGCGCCCCGAGACCGCCGCCGACCTCAAGGTGAAGAAGACCGGCGGCGGCGCCACCGTGCGCCTGGTGGAGAATCCCGACATCCTCGCCGGACTGTCGAAGAAGGGGCCCGCCCGGCCCCGGCTGGTGGTGGGCTTCGCGGCCGAGACCCACGAGGTGGCGGGTTTCGCGGCGGAGAAGCTGAAGAAGAAGGGCTGCGACTGGATCGTGGCCAATGACGTGGGGGGTAACGTGTTCGGATCCGACGACAACGCGGTGAGCCTGGTCACCCGGAACGGCGTGGAGGCCTGGGAGCCCGGCTCCAAGCGCGCCATCGCCGAGAAGCTGGCCGGCCGCATCGCCGAGGCCCTGGCATGAGCCTCCCGGTCCGCATCGCCCGCCTGCCCCATTCGCAAGGCATCGAGCTTCCCGCCTACGGCACTGCCGGGGCCGCCGGCATGGACCTGCGCGCCGCCGTGCCGGCGGATCAGCCGCTGACGCTCCAGCCGGGCGCTCGCGCCCTCGTGCCCACGGGCCTGACCATCGCCGTACCGCCGGGCTTCGAGGCCCAGGTGCGGCCCCGCTCGGGCCTGGCCCTGAAGTCGGGCATCACCTGCCTGAATTCGCCGGGCACCATCGACAGCGACTACCGCGGCGAGGTGGGGGTGATCCTCGCCAACCTCGGCTCGGAGCCCTTCGTCATCAACCGCGGCGACCGCATCGCCCAGATGGTGATCGCCCGCTACGAGACCGTCGCCTGGGACGAGGCCGCCTCGCTGGACGAGACCGCCCGCGGCGCCGGCGGCTTCGGCTCCACCGGGCGGTCCTGACGCCCGCACGAATCAAGCTTGGCAACTGAATCGCCGCTTCGCCGTTGAGGTGTTAACCATACAGCCAAGCCACGAAGGCTTCCGGGAGGTCACCATGGATTCAGTGATGGCGTTCGTTCAGCCCGCTTACGAGTTCGTCCACGCCGGTTTCTCCGATGTGCGCTCCCAGGTCGCCGCGCTCATCATCGCCGCGGTCGCCGCCTTCGTGATGAGCTCCTGGGGCCGCCTGTGGGCCACGGCGCTCGCGGCGGTGGTGGTGCACATCCTGGTCGGCATGCTGCTGCCGGTGCTGCAGGGCGGCGCGTTCACGATCCCGGACTTCATCGCGCTCGCCTTCTGGGCCAACGCGCTGGCGCTCTACGTCGGCTACGTGCTGGTGATCGCCTTCTTCTTCTTCCTGAAGCACAACGTCTTCCGGATGGGCCGCAGCAGCCACGCCCACGGCCACGCGCACTAGAGCTTTCTCTCCTTCTTGCCTCTGGCGAGAAGGAGGGCCCCGCGCATCGGAGGCGCGGCCGCGCCGGAGATCCTTGCGCGGGAGGAAGAGTGGGCCGGCGCCCGCCTGCCACGCCTTCGTCCTTGACTGCTCCGCGCCTCCCCTTCGGGTCGATAAGCCCAGGGGATGAGGTCGAACGGGATCGTTCAGTAGAATTCCTCATCCTGAGCTTGTCGAAGGGCGAGGAATTCGGACCCGCGTCGGCTTTCAGGCAGACACTCTTCCTCCGGCGTGGACCTGCGCAGGCTGCCGCCTGCTCCGGTACGCCGGCACATCCTTCTCTCCAGAGAGAAGGAAGAGAGCCCCTACTTCCCGAACCCCAGCACGTCCTGCATGTCGTAGAGCCCCGGCTCGCGGCCGACCGCCCATAGCGCCGCCTCGACGGCCCCACGGGCGAAGAGCGAGCGGTCGCGCGCCGAGTGGGACAGGGTGAGGATCTCGTCCTCGGCGGCGAAGATCACCGAGTGGTCGCCGACGATGCCGCCGCCGCGCACCACCGAGAAGCCGATCCGGCCGGGCGCGCGCGCGCCGGTAATGCCGTCGCGCGGCCTGTCCCGCAGCGCCTCCAGCGCGCCGCCGCGCCCCCGCGCCACCGTCTCCCCCAGCATCAGGGCCGTCCCCGAGGGGGCGTCCGCCTTTCGCCGGTGGTGGGCCTCCAGCACCTCGGCGTCCCAGGCGTCGGCGCCCAGCTTGGACGCGGCCTGCCGCACCAGGCCGATCAATACGTTCACGCCCAGAGAGAAGTTGCCGGACATGACCACGGGGATCTTGCCGGCGGCCTCCCGCACCTCGTCGCGCTGCGCTTCCGTGAAGCCGGTGGAGCCGATCACCAGGGCCGGGCGCCCCAGGTCCGCGCAGCGCCGCGCCAGGGCGGCCGAGCCTTCCGCGGTGGTGAAGTCGATGACCACGTCGCAGGCGCCGAGGTCCGGTTCCTCCCCCCGGTCGAAGCGCAGGGCCGCCAGGGCCTCGCTGCGCTCGTCCAGCACCTGGGACACGGCGCGGCCCATGCGTCCGCGCGCGCCGGCGACGCCGATGTGCACGAAGCCGCTCACGCCCGGCCCCCCGCACCAGCGTGGCCGTACTTGTGAGTTTTTTTAGAATACGCTATCGGGAGTACGATCACCGAGGGGAATCCCATGAAGCTCTACTCCGGATATCTGTCGCCGTACGCGTCGCGCGCGCGCCTCGCGGTCTACGCCAAAGGTCTCGACGTGGAAATCCTGCCCCCGCCCGGCGGCGCCCGGTCGGACGAGTACCTGGCCATCAATCCGATCGGCAAGCTGCCCTGCCTGGTGACCGACGAGGGTCACGCCGTCCCCGAGTCCGGCATCATCGTCGAGTACCTGGAGGCGCTGTATCCCGAGCGCCCGCTGACCCCTGCCTCGCCCGAGGAGGCCACCCGCGCGCGCCTGCTCGCCCGCATCGGCGAACTGTATATTCTCGCGCCGCTCACGAAGCTGTTCGACCAGGTGAACCCCGCCACACGGGACCAGACCGTGGTGGACGCCGCCGCGGCCGAGCTGGCCCGGGGCATGGACAGCCTCGAGGCCTTCCTCGACGGGGCCGGCCCCTATGCGGTGGGCCAGCACCTGACGCTGGCCGATTGCCAGCTGGCGCCGACCCTGTTCTTCGTCCGCATGATCGGCATGGCCGTCGGCCAGGACTGGATCACGCCGCGGCCCAGGGTCGCCGCCTACGCGCGCGCCGTGGTCACGGACGAGCACGTCGGCCGCATCCACGCCGAGCTGATGGACGCCCTGCAGCACTACCAGGCGACGGGGCAGTTCAAGTAGCGGTCGCCGCGCTCTAATTCGCGGGCTTGATGGAGTTCAGGTAGCGATCGGCCGCCGGGCTATCCAGGGCGGCCGCGTTGCCGGCCTGAACCCCGACCATGATCGAATAGACCCAAGGGTAGTGGAAGACGACGCGGTTGCGCAGCATCTTCCCGTCCGGCGAACGCACGATGAAGTCGCGCGCGGCGCCGGCCGGATAGGGCGATGGCCGCTGCGAGACGAGGGTGTTGCCCTCCAGGGCGCCGTCCATCACCGCCTGGGCCACGTCGGCCGGGGCCGCCTCGCGGATGCCGGGCAGGTTGGCGACGTTGGTCGACGTCGCGACATAGGCCAGGCCGTCCAACGTGCCGCTGAAGGCCAGCATGGTTCCGGCGCCTTCCACCTGCGCGGCCGGCTGGGCGGTGAGCTGCGTCGGCGCCTCGATCGAAAACCCGGCGGAGCGGAAGGTCTGTACGCTCCAGGCCTCCGCGGCGACGGCGATGGCGGCCGGGGCCAGCACGGCGGCGGCGGCGAAGGCGACGATGGCGGGACGCATGGCGAGGCTCCTGGCCGAGGCTACGGCCCTACGAGAGCAGTCTAGCTCACCCACGGCGCGCCGCCAGTGGCGTGAAGCCGGGTCAGCGGACGATCCTGACCGAGGCGAGGAACCGCTCGGCTTCGGGGCTTTCCAGCGCTTCCGGGGCATTGGACGGCGCCGCCACCATGCCGGTGACCGTCCACGGGTACTGGACCGTGACACGCATGCGCAGTCGCATGCCGTTCTGCTCAATGACGAAATCCCGCTGACCTACGCCCGGATAGGCGCCTGGCTTGCGCGACACCAGCCGCATGCCCGGTGCGGTCGACGCCCCGCGGAAGACGTTCTCGGCCACCAGGTCGCGATCCAGGGTGCGCGCCGGGACGACCTGCTTCATGTCCGTCGAGGCGACGATGAAGACAGCGCCCTCGTGGGTGGCCGCCCAGGCCCGGGTGGCGATGGGATA
>DASPLM010000055.1:0-11092 GCA_035627575.1 Caulobacteraceae bacterium
GGCCTGCAACCTGCGCAAGGCCGACCTGCGCGGCGCCCGGCTGACCGGGGCGCGGCTCTCCGGATCGGACATGCGCGAGTGCCGCATGGGGCCGCTGATGATCGCGGCCGACCGACTCCTGCCGGCTGACCTCTCCGGCGCGCAACTGAAGACGGTGGACCTCTCCGGGGCCGACCTGACCCGCGCCATCCTGCGCGATACCGACCTGACCCGGGCCGTTTTCCTGGGCGCGCAGCTTAAGAACGCCGACCTCACCGGCGCGGTCCGAACCGGGACCCGGGGCCTCGCCCTGTTCAACTGAACGGCGCGCATGAAAAAAGGCGGTCCGTCGCCGGACCGCCTCGAGTTCTCAGGAAGGATGGTCGCGAAGAGAAGCGCGGTCAGGCCGCCTTGCCCTTCTTGCCTTCGATCAGGCCCGAGGCCTGGCCGTTGGCGATATCGATGCGCCGGGGCTTCATGGCCTCGGGCAGCTCACGCTTCAGCGAGATCGACAGCAGGCCGTTCTCCAGCGAAGCGTCGGTGACGATGACGTAGTCGGCGAGCTGGAAGCGGCGCTCGAAGTCGCGCTCGGCCAGGCCGCGGTGCAGGTAACGTCGCTCGGAGCCGTCGTCGTTGGCCGTCTTGCGGCCGGTGACGGTGAGCAGGTTCTCCTTCACCTCAAGCGTCAGTTCGTCGGTCTTGAAGCCCGCCACGGCCAGTTCGATGCGCCAGGCGTCTTCGCCGATGCTCTCGATGTTGTAGGGCGGGTAGTTGGTCGCGCTCTCGGTCTTGGCGGCCTGATCCAGCAGCTGGGCCAGACGGTCGAAGCCGACGACGGAGCGGTAGAGAGGAGCAAAATCAACAGTACGCATGCGGAACCTCCTGCATAGCAAGGTTGCGACGCCCCGGCGCTTTGACCCGGGACGTTGGGTTTGAACCGGAATGCGGCCCCGATTGGCGGCCGCGTCGGTCCGGAGGCCCGGCGAACCAGCGCCTCCGCAAGATTAGGTAGGAGGCCGCGAGACCGGCGCAAGGGGGTCGCCGTCGGGGAAACCTCTTGCAGGACCGCGCCTGCCGAATAGGGTGTCGACGCGTCCTGAAGGGGTCTCCATGTCCGTGTCCAAAGCCGTCCTCGCCGCCGTCGCCTGCGCCCTGGTGGCCAGCGCCGCCGCCGCCACCACCGCCTTCCCGACCGCCACGCGCGCCGGCGCTCCGCCGGCCAGCGCCGAGGATGCGGCGCTGCAGTCCGCCGTCGCTTCCGACAGCCGGTCCGCCGCGCACAAGGCCCGGGACGCCTACCGCCGCCCCTACGAGAGCCTGACCTTCTGGGGCCTGCGCCCCGGCATGACGGTCATCGAGATTCAGCCCGGCGGCGAAGCCTGGTGGACCGAGATCCTCGCGCCCTACGCCAAGGCCACGGGCGGAACCTACCTGGCCGGCTACAACGACCTGACCAGCCCGAACATGAGCGATCGGGGCCGCAAGGCCCGGGCCGATTTCGAGGCGAAGTTCGGGGTCACGGCGGTGAACTTCGGAACGGGCTCGGGCCTCGGCGTGCCCGACGACAGCGCCGACCTGATCCTGGTCGCCCGCGCTTTCCACAACTGGGCCGGCCAGGAGGGGGTCACCGACCGCTTCATGGGCGAGTTCGCCCGCGCCCTGAAGCCGGGCGGTGTGCTGGCGGTCGAGCAGCACCGCGCAGCGGAAGGTCGCCCCGTACTCGAGACGGCCGAGCAGGGATACGTGCCCGAGAGCTATGTCATCGAGGCGGCGAAGAAGGCGGGCCTGGTGCTCGACGCCCGCAGCGAGATCAACGCCAACCCCAAGGACACCAAGGACCACCCGTTCGGAGTCTGGACCCTGCCGCCGATCAAGCAGACGGCGCCGCGCGGCCAGCCGGCGAATCCGGGCTTCGACCGCTCCCGGTACGACGCCATCGGCGAGAGCGACCGCATGACCCTGCGCTTCCGCAAGCCGGGCTGACGCGGCTTTGACGCTGGGGGCGGCGCGGTTTACACGCGGATGATGCTGCGGGGCGGCCAGTCGGGCGGGCGCACGAGGAGTTCCATGAGCCATCAATCGCCCTGGCTTTCCAGGCGAACCCTGCTGGCGGGCGCCGGCGCTGTCGCCCTCGCCGGGTGCGGCGACCGCAAGCAGCCCGAGCCCGCCGTGCAGGCCGCCGCCGCTCCCCAGCCGGCCCAGGACGGGCCGCCGGAGGGCTCGCTGGAGTGGTCCGTGGCCGGCCCGTGGCGCGCCTCCGACCGGGTGCGCGACAGATGGCGCCACCCCGTCGAGACCCTGAAGTTCTTTGGCCTGGACGCGGACCAGACGGTGCTCGAGCTGTGGCCGGGGGCCGGCTACTGGACCGAGATCGTCGCGCCCTTCCTGGCCCGCAACCGCGGTCGCTACTACGCCGCCCAGTTCGCGCTGGGGCAGGACGTCGACCCGGCCCTGGCCCAGACCGTCGCCCGGTTCCGGGAACACTTCGGCGGCGACCGCACCCTGTATGGCGACGTCAACGTCACCGAGTTCCCCCCGGCCGCTGACAAGGCCGCCGCACCGGCCGCGACCGTGGACCTCGTGCTGATGATGTCGAACCTCCACACCTGGATGGCCGCCGGCATGGCCGAGGTCGCCTTCCGCGAGGCCTTCGCCGCCCTGAAGCCTGGCGGCGTTCTGGGGGTCGAGCAGCACCGCGAACCCCTGGGCGACGTGCAGGATCCGGCCGCAACCAGCGGCTATGTGCAGGAGATGTACGTGAAGCAGCTGGCGGCCGAGGCCGGCTTCATCTTCGCCGCCTCCAGCGAGATCAACGCCAATCCCAAGGACACCCGCGATCACCCCTTCGGCGTGTGGACCCTGCCCCCCACCCGCCTGTCCGCGCCCCGTGGCCAGCCGGAAAACCCGAATTTCGATCATGCAAAGTACGATCTGATCGGCGAGAGTGATCGTATGACCCTGAAGTTCCGGAAGCCCGCGTGAGTCGCATCGCCGCCTTCGCCGCCAATGCGCCGCTGATGTCGGTGCCCGGCGCCTCCGCTCCCGCGGGCGGCGTCGGCGAGTGGTATCGCGGCGCCGGCGGCCTGCGCCTGCGGGCGGCCCTGTGGGCGCCCTCCGGCGCCTCGCGCGGCACGGTGGTGCTGTCGCCCGGGCGCACCGAGCCGATCGAGAAGTACTACGAGGTCGTCGGCGACTTCCTGCGCCGTGGCTTCCACGTCCTCGCCCACGACTGGCGCGGCCAGGGGCTGTCCGCCCGCCTGACGCCGGACCGGCTGAAGGGTCACGCTCGGGCGGTGGAGGAGTTCCTCGACGACTATTCCCGGCTGCTGGACGCCTACGAGGACCGCGCGCCCAAGCCCTGGATCGCGGTGGGCCATTCCATGGGCGCGGCGCTGAACCTGCTGTCGCTGCAGACCGGCGAGGGGCGCGTCGTCGCCGCCCTGCTGTCCAGCCCGATGCTGAAGATAAAGACGGGCAAGCGCTCGCTCTGGTCGGTCCGGTTCGCCGCGCGCTGGAACATCCGCCATGGCAAGGCGGCCGAGTACGTCCTGGACGATCCCGACGATCCGTTCGAGCACAGCTTCGAGACCGACGCCCTGACCACCGACCGCGAGCGCTACGAGCGCTGGCGCGAGCAGCTGTACGCCTGCCCGCACCTGGCCGTCGGCGGCGTGACCTGGGGGTGGCTCGCGTTCGGGCTGGAGGTGGGCGAGCGCGCCCTGAAGCCCAAGGCCCTGAAGAAAGTGCTGCAGCCGGTCACCGTGGTCCAGTCGGGCGACGACGACCGGGTCTGGAAGACCACCTCCCGCTGGGCCGGCAAGCGCCTGCCGCGCGGCCGCTACGTCGAGGTTCCGGGCGCCCGGCACGAAGTGATCATGGAGGCGGACGACAAGCGCGCCGCGTTCCTGATGGAGTTCGACGCCCTGGCCGACGCGATCGCGCCGGCCCGCGTTTCCGAGCCTTTCGCGGCGCCCGCGGCCGAGCCGGCGTTCGCACCGGCGGCCCCGCTTAGCGGACCCGCGCCGCTTGCGCCTGTCCAGCCCGCCGCGCCGGCCCCGGAGCCGACGCCCGAGCCGACCCCGCAGTTCGCCGAAGCGCCCATCCCATACGTGTCCGAACCTGCCGCGGAGCCGGCAGCGCCGGCCCTCGATCCGGCCGCTGTCGAACTGCCGGCCGCGCCGGTTCCCGCCGCCCCGGCGCCGACCGGCTTCGAGATCCCGCCGGCGCCGGAAGAGAAGACCGGCAGCTAGCGGAAGCGGACGCTGACCTCGGGATCGTCCGGCAACCCCTCGTAGCGCACGCGGATCGTCTGCCCCGCCTTCGGCGGCGTCAGCGGCGTGAACGCGCCGACGCTGATGATGTCGCCCGGCCGAAGGCGGCCGCCTTGCGCGAGTACCTGGTCCTTTACCCAAAGCACCACATCGAGGGGATGACCGAGAGCGTCCGACCCCTTGCCTTCGGCCAGCAGAGCGCCGGACCCATCGAAGGCGCGCACCCGCATGTCGGCCAGGGACGTCAGCGCGTTGGCAGAGAGCGGCCGCTCGTCGCCGAACACGCCGCGCCAGGCGCCGACATTCACGGCGGCCAGGTCCGCGGCGGCGAGCGCACGGCCCTCGGCCGACGGAAGTACTGGAATCTCGATGAAGGGTCGGTAGCCGCGCAGCCCCGCCAGCGCCTGCTCGCGCGTACGCGCGGCGTTGATCCGCGCGTCGCCGACCACCAGCAGGAAGTCGGCCTCCCACCTCGTGCCGGGCCGCTCGCCGGGGACGCTCGCGCCGCTTTCCAGCAGCATGTCGAAGAACAGGACCCCCAGGAGTGGCCGGTCGGTCCCAAACCGCGCCTGGGCGGCGGCGGTGGTGAGCCCGGCCTTGTAGCCGGCGACCAGCGTCCCTGGGACCGAGAGACCGGTGCAGGATTTCGCGGTCGTCCTGATCTCGGGGTACGACGCGCGGGCAGCCTTGTAGACGAAGTCCCACTCATCCGGAGACGGCTCCGCCGCCACATACGGCCTTGGGCCGACGTACTCGCGGCAGGCCGAAGCCGTCGAGGCGGCGGCGGCGGCGGCGATCAAGGCTCCGGCGAAGAGAAGCGCGCGCATGGACCCGAACCTAGATTGCGTTCGGGGGCCGGGTCCAGCGCGGGCGGACTTTACTCGGGGCGGGGCGCTTCGCCTTCGCTGTGCAGCGACTTGGCGAGGTCCAGCAGGCGGCGGCGGGGCCGTTCGCTCAACTGATAGTAGGCCTGGATCAGGTCGATGGTCTCCTTGCGGGAGAACATCTCGCCGCCGCGGTCCGCTTCCAGGTTGGCGCGCTCCGAAGCCTCAGCCAGGCCATCATAGAAATAGCCGACCGGGGTCTCGAGCGCCTCGGACAGCTGCCACAGGCGCGCCGCGGAGATCCGGTTGGCGCCGCACTCGTACTTCTGGATCTGCTGGAAGCGGATCCCCACCGAATTGGCCAGCTGCTGCTGGGTCAGCCCGAGCAGCCGGCGGCGACGCCGCAGGCGCCTGCCCAGATGAAGGTCGATATCGGTCGCCATGGTCCTGTTACCCCCGGTCCATCCTTCTGGTCGGCCGTACCATTCCGGGACGGCTCGCCTGTAACGCGGCAAGGCTCGTGCCGCAGGAGAACCGGGGATGCGCGACAGGGACGTGACGGGCGCGAAAACGGCGGGACCGCGGCCCCGCCGTTCGCCGTCAATGAAAGGCGCCGATCAGTAGCGCGGCTTGCCGACCCGCGGCCGCTCTTCGGTGCTGTCGCGGCGCGGCTTGGCCTTGGCCGGCTTGTCGGCCTTGGCCTCCTCGCCGGAGACGTTCTCGTCGTCTTCGGCGGCGGGCGTGCCCGGCGCCGCCGGGGCGGCGGGGGTCGCCGGGGTGGCGCCGGTCACGCCGGCCGCGGGGTTGGCGGGCTCGGCGCGGGTCGCCGGAGTCGCAGGACGAGCCGGGGCGGCCGCGTCGGTGCTGGTGGAGGGCGTTGCGCCCGCCGGCGCTGGCGTGGTCGACGGCATCTGCGCGGCCGGCGCCGCGGCGATCTGGGCGTCGGTCCAGTTGGTGCCGAGCTGGCCGTTGCTGACGCCGAAGGCGTTGACCGGCAGGGTGCGCAGGTCGCCGCCCGTTGTGCGCAGGATCACCGAGGTCGTGCCGTCGGCGGCGCGGTCGACGCTGACGACCTGGCCGATCTGGCTGCCGCCGGTTCCCAGCACGTTCGCGCCGGCTTCCAGGCGCGCGCCCCCGCTCGGCGAGGCGGCGGTGGCCGGCGTGGCGCGCGTAGCGGGGCCAGCGGCTGGGTTTGGCGTGGCGGAGGTGGCCGGGGTCGCCGGACGCACGCCGGACGGCGTCGCGGTGGTCGTTGTACCCGACGTGGTGGTCTGGGCGCCGCGGTAGGGCGGTCGCTGGGCGCTGCTGTCGTCGGTGGTCTGGGAACCATCGTTAGCGGTGGTCGTCGACGGCGAGGTCGTCGTCCCGGGCGTGGTCGGCGTCTGGGTCGTGCTCGCCGGAGGCGTCGTGGTCGCGGGCGTTGGCGTTGGCGTTGGCGCCGGGGTCTGGGCCACGGCGGGAACGGCGAACATCAGCGCGGCGACGGCGCCGCCGGCCATGAGAACTGAGCGCATGGTTACATCCTCTTCTTGGTGCGGCGGGAGGAGCCGCTCCGGAATGCAACCGCTCAGGTGTAACGTTGGTTTCCGAGACCGGCCAAGGTCATTTCACGGCGGCGCTGTGGCCGTACGGCGCCGGTAGCGATCGGCGTCTTGGCGTTCTCGGAAGGCTCGGACTCACCGGCACTTTTCTCCTGACCCCGCAAGGTTCGGGAAGCGGCCCCCCCCGGCGCGCCTCCCGTTCCCGGATCAGTCTTCCTTGACCCGCTTCTTGCGGAAGGAGGGGTTCAGGACCTGCTTGCGCAGGCGGATGGACTTGGGCGTCACCTCGACCAGTTCGTCTTCCTCGATGTAGGCGATGGCCTGTTCGAGGGTGGGACGCCGCGGGGGGGTGAGGCGGACCGCTTCGTCCTTGCCCGAGGCGCGGACGTTGGTCAGCTGCTTGGCCTTCATCGGGTTCACGTCGAGGTCGTCGGACCGCGAGTTCTCGCCGATGATCATGCCCTGGTAGGTCTTCTCGCCGGCGCCGACGAACATGACCCCGCGCTCTTCCAGGTTCCACAGGGCGTAGGCCACCGTCTCACCGTCGGAATTGGACACCAGCACCCCGTTGCGGCGGCCTTCGATCGCGCCCTTGTAGGGCTCGTAGTGGCTGAACCCGCGGTTCAGCACGCCCGAGCCGCGGGTGTCGGTCAGGAACTCGCCCTGGTAGCCGATGAGGGAGCGCGACGGGGCCATCAGGGTGATGCGGGTCTTGCCCGCGCCCGACGGGCCCATGTCCTTCAGCTCGGCCTTACGCGAGCTGAGCTTCTCGATGACGATGCCCGAGTACTCGTCGTCGACGTCGATGACGACTTCCTCGATCGGCTCCAGCCGTTGGCCGGTTTCCTCGTCGGCGCGATAGACCACGCGCGGACGCGAGATCGAGACCTCGAAGCCTTCGCGGCGCATGGATTCGATAAGCACGCCGAGCTGCAGTTCGCCGCGACCGGCGACCTCGTAGGCATCCTTGCCGCCGGTCTCGGTGACGCGGATGGCGACGTTGGACTCGGCTTCCTTCAGCAGGCGGTCGCGGATGACCCGCGACTGCACCTTGTCGCCTTCGCGGCCGGCGAGGGGCGAGTCGTTCACCGACACGGTCATGGAGATGGTCGGCGGATCGATCGGCTGGGCCGGCAGGGCCTCCGTCAGGCTGAGGTCGCACAGGGTGTCGGCGACCGTGGCCTTGGACAGGCCGGCGATGGCGACGATATCGCCCGCTTCGGCCACGTCGATGGGCTGGCGCTTGAGGCCGCGGAAGGCCAGCACCTTGGTCACCCGCCCCCGTTCGATCTCCTGACCGTCGCGGTTCAGGGCCTTGATGGCCATGCCCGGCACGATCTTGCCGGCCTCGACGCGGCCCGTGAGGATGCGGCCGAGGAAGGGGTCGCTCTCGATCAGCACCGCCAGCATCTGGCCGGGCTCCTCGATCCGGGCCTGGGCCTTGGGCGCCGGCACGTGGCGCACGATCAGGTCGTACAGCGGGGCCAAGCCGGTCTTCTCGTCGTTCATGTCGACGACGGCCCAGCCTTCCTTGCCCGAGGCGTAGAGGTGCGGGAAGTCGAGCTGCTCGTCCGTGGCGCCGATGGCGGCGAACAGGTCGAAGGTGTCGTTGAGGATGCGCTCGGGATCGGCGTGGGCCCGGTCGACCTTGTTCAGGACCAGGATCGGCCGCAGGCCGAGCTTCAGGGCTTTGCCCAGCACGAACTTCGTCTGGGGCATGACGCCCTCTTCGGCGTCCACCAGCAGGAGGCAGCCGTCCACCATCCCGAGGATTCGCTCGACCTCGCCGCCGAAGTCGGCGTGGCCGGGGGTGTCGATGATGTTGATGCGCGTCTCGCCGGCCTCGCCGTTCCAGAGCACGCTGGTGGCCTTGGCCAGGATGGTGATGCCGCGCTCGCGCTCCTGGTCGTTGGAGTCCATGGCGCGCTCGACGGTCGCCTCGTTGGACCGGAACACGCCCGACTGGGCCAGGAGTTGGTCGACGAGCGTGGTCTTGCCGTGGTCGACGTGGGCGATGATGGCGATGTTTCGAAGATTCATGACGGACGGCGCGGCGGGGAGGCCGCGGTGCCTTTCGGACTGGCGGAGATTGGGAGAAGCGCGCGCCACATACACGAGCGAGCGGCGGCGCGCCAGTAGCGCCGAACGCTGGTGCGGGTTTGACGCGGGCAGGGAGTGGGCGCCTGCGGTCCGTCCCGCGGGCCGAATGTCGGCCCTGGGCGGCGATCGGGTCTAGTCGCCGCCGTCGATGTCCGGATCCGTCTCGCCTTCGCCGATATCGGCCTGTGGCGGGCCGGGCTCGAACACCAGCAGGTCGCCCGGCTGGCAGTTCAGTTCGCGGCACAGGCTGTCCAGGGTAGAGAAGCGGATCGCCCGCGCCTTGCCCGTCTTCAGGATCGACAGGTTCGCCAGGGTCACGCCGACGCGGTCGGCGAGCTCGGTGAGCGACATGCGGCGCTCAAGAAGGATGCGGTCGAGTTGGACGCGAATGGGCATGGCGAGTCCTTGCGGGGGCCCTAGATGGTCAATTCCGCTTCGCGACGCAAACGCGCCCCTTCGCGGAAGACCTCGGCCAGGACGAAGACGACGAGAACCGAGAACCAGGCGGTGAGGTCCGGCCAGCCCGCGCCTTCGCGGGCGGCTCCGGGCATGAGGGCGGCGGCCCCCATCGGGATGACCACGTTGCCGATCTCGAGCGCTGCCAGGCCCAGGCCGATGAGGCGCAGGCGCTTGATGTTGTCGGGATGGAACGGGTCGCCGGCGGTGAGGGTGACGAACACCCGGCGCAGCCGGCCGACGACGAAGACGATCACGGCGGAGTAGAGGGCCGCGACGGCGAGGCCCGCGGCCAGGATCGGCTTGGTGATGCGAATTTCGCGGATGGCGCCGTTCACTTCGGCGCTGGCGACCAGGTTCTGGTCGATCGGGAAAAGCAGCGCGGCGATCGCGCCGAGCACGAGCAGGCCGATGACAGCCCAGAGCGCGAAGAAGACGACGTCCAGCGCGATCTTGAGGAGGCTCGACACCGAGCCAGGGCCCATTGCCCGCATTCCGCCCGCTCCCGGAGCCCTTCCCCTGTTCGGTCCCTGCTTCGGCGGGGATCCAGTTTCTTGTTGGGCCAGAGAGGGCCGGTAGTCCAGTGCGATGCGGCGAACCTGTCCGCCGCCGGCGGGCCTTACGCTCCGCGCGGCGGCGAACCCTCGTCCGATCGCATCGCGATCAAAACGCTTGCACCACGATGGCGATGACGGCCAGCGGCAGGCCGGCGAGCAGGACGGCGTTGATCACGGTCATGCCGATCTTGTCCATCAGGTTGGTGATATTCATCGTGTTCATTTCGGTCTCCGTTTCAGTGTCCAGAGGACTGGGCCTCTTTTGTGCGCTGCAACATTAACTCGCGGTTACATTTCGCGGTTGCGAACGGCGCAGCTCCGTTCTTGCTGATTATCAATACGGGATCGTCGAAAATCGCTCAAGTGAAATTATCGATAAACGATATTAAACTTTTGCAATGCATTAAAACAGCGTAATCCCAAGCAAACTTCCCTTTGCCCATGGGCGGTTGCGACGACGCGCCGCGGCCGACGACGGGAAGATTGGGGCCAAGCGGAGCCGTTCAAGCCCTCCCCGGGTCACGGTTCATTACGGAAACGCAACCCTGACAACGGCCGCGGGGCCCCGGCCAGGCTCACGGCCGGCAGCGGCGCGGGTCATCGGCGGCCCGGCGGCGCCCGGCGCCGCATCATCCACCCGGCGCCCTCGCGCGCCGCCTGCGCAGCGCCCGTGCTTGCGGCCGTCGCGGCTTTCGCTCACATCCGGCGGACCGTTGCCGCGAAAGGTGAGCCATGCCCCTGCATCTGCCCCAAGGCGCCCGTCTCGTCGCTGCGACGCACAATCCCGGCAAGGCGCGTGAGATCGCCGCCCTGCTGGAGGGCCGCTTCGAGGTGGTGTCCGCCGCCTCCCTCGGGCTTCCGGAGCCGGACGAAACCGAGACTACCTTTGCCGGAAACGCCCTGCTGAAGGCCCGTGCGGCGGCGGATGCCGCCCGCCTGCCGGCCCTGGCTGACGACTCCGGCCTGTCGGTGCGGGGCCTGGGCGGCGCGCCCGGGATATTCTCGGCCCGCTGGGCCGGGCAGGGCAAGGACTTCGGCCTCGCCATGCGGCGCGTCGAGGAACGGCTGGAGGAGGTGAGCTCCGACGACCGGTTCGCCTGGTTTACCTGCGCCCTGGCCGTCGCCTGGCCCGATGGACCGGCGGTTGTGGTCGAAGGGCGCGTCGACGGGGAGCTTGCCTTCCCCGGGCGGGGCGACCGCGGGTTCGGCTACGATCCCATCTTCGTGCCCGAAGGCCACGCCGAGACCTTCGGCGAGATGGAGCCGGCGGCCAAGGACGCCATGAGCCACCGCGCCCGCGCCTTCGCCAAGCTGAAGGCGGCGCTGTTTGACTGACGTCCGACCCGGGCCGGCGCCCATCGCCG
>DASPLM010000056.1:0-3378 GCA_035627575.1 Caulobacteraceae bacterium
TGGTACGCATGACTGAATTCCCCCTTCAGGAGAATCCAGAATTCGGCCATGCCTCTCAACGCCTCGGCAAGAAATGCGGTTAGCCGGACTTAATGGTATGTAACTGTTAGGGTTTTCTCGCCGGTAAGCATGGACGTAAAATCACTTTCCGATCAATGAC
The DNA here is from genome assembly GCA_035627575.1 of Caulobacteraceae bacterium. GTDB lineage: Bacteria > Pseudomonadota > Alphaproteobacteria > Caulobacterales > Caulobacteraceae > JAEZEZ01. The sequence goes on from DASPLM010000056.1 coordinate 161, forward strand.
GCCCGGGCAGGACCGGCGGCCTGCACGACAGAAGCGGTCGCCGCCGGCGTCCGTGGCGGCGGTGCGACACTTCGTACGCGGATGGAAATAGTTGGGCGCCTCGTCGCCACGGGACGTGCATTGGAGGTCCCTCCAAGGGCAGGGGAAAGGCCTCCGTTGCACTCCGCGACTGGTCCGCCGCGCCTCCCCGCGCTAGCAGGACGACATGAAGCGTCCTGCCCTCCTCGCCGCCCTCGCCCTGTTCGCCGCCGCTCCGGCCGCCGCCCAGAGTCCCGCCCGAGCCCCCGCCTTCGACGCCCACGTGCACCTCCACCAGGGCGAGGCGTCGCTCCGCCAGTACGAGGCGCAACTCAAGGCCGACGGCGAGCAGGCGTCGGGCTACGCCGCCATGTGGTTCGGCGGCCCCAACCAGGCGCGCCAGGGCGACCCCGCGGCCATCCGCGCCGGCAACGACTCCATCATCGCCCTGGCGGCGAAGAACTCCGCCCTGCTCCCGGTGGCGACCGTGCACCCCTACGACGGCGAGGCGGCCCTGGCCGAGCTGGAACGGGTGGCGGGCCTCGGCGTGCGCGTGCTCAAGATCCACCCGCACACCCAGAAGTTCGATTCCGCCGACCCGCGCGTCCTGACCCTGGTGCGGCGGGCGGGCGAGCTCGGCGTCATCGTCCTGCTGGACAACGCCCACATCCTGCCGGGCGACAGCCAGAACCTGTTCAACCTGGCGCTGGCGGCGCCGAAGACGACCTTCATCTTCGCCCACATGGGGACGATGAACTTCCGCTTCTGGAACATCCTCGCGGGCGCACGCACCGCCGAGGACCTGTTCGGCGACAACATCTATTTCGACATCTCCGCCACCGTCGCCATGGTCGCCGACTCCCCCATCGAGGACGAGTTCGTCTGGACCGTTCGCAATGTCGGCGTCGACCACGTCCTGCTGGGCTCGGACTACCCGCAGTTCTCGCTGGCCCGGAACGCCGAGGCGCTGGAGCGGCTGGACCTCACGGCCGAGGAGAAGGCGAAGATCCGGTCCGGCAACGCCCGGCGGCTGTTCGGCCGGAAGTAGGGCGGCAGGCCGCGACAGCGCCCGGGGGCGCAGCCACGGCCTGCCGGGGGCCTTAGGCCTTGTACTTGACCGCGCAGCCGTAGGGCCGGGACGCGGGGACGGCGACCTTGCGGCCGGCCTTCAGGTCGGCCAGCGCCATCTGCACCAGCGGCTTGGCGCGCTTCAGGTCCTCGACCTTGTTGGTCGGCACGTCGTCGATGCCGCCGGCGTAGACCACCTGCCCCTGCGGGTTGATGACGAACATGTGCGGCGTGGTCTTGGCGCCGTACAGACGCCCGACCCGGCCCTCGGGGTCCAGCAGCACCGCCGTCGGCGCGGCGTTGCGCGACGTGGTCAAGGCCTTGGCCTGAGCGCCGGTGACGTGGCCCTGCTCGCCGGGCGCGGAGGAGACGATCGACAGCCACACCACGCCGTCCGCGGTCGCAGCGCGCTGCAGCGCCTGCATGTTGCCGCTGTAGTGCTTCTTCACGTAGGGGCATTCGTGGTTGGTCCACTCCAGGACCACCGTCTTGCCGCGGTACTGGGCGAGCGAGCGGGTCTGGCCGTTGGCGTCCACGGCGGAGAAGGCGGGGGCCGGCTGGCCGATGACCGGGCCGGCGCCCTGGGCCATCGCCCCTTGCGCCACGGCTCCGCCGCCGGCGAGCAGGGCCGCCGCCGCGGCCAGGCCCAGGTGTCGTCTGGTAAGCATGGTCGTCTCCTTCAGGTGCTGGCTTTCGCCTCTTCGAGCGCGTCGATGACGGCGCCCTTGGTCAAGAGCTGGGGCAGGATCCGGGGCTCGGCGGCCCCGGGGGCATAGAGCAGGTAGAGCGGCACGCCGGCGCGGCCGTGCGCGGCCAGGGCCTCGGCGATGGCCGGGTCGCGGTTGGTCCAGTCGGCCTTGAGGTACACCACGCCGGTGCGTTCGAAGGCGCTGCCGACCTCCGCGCTGGAGAGGGCCACGCGCTCGTTGACCTTGCAGGTGACGCACCAGTCGGCGGTGAAGTTGACGAACACGGGCTTGCCCTCGGCCCGCAGCGCCGCCAGCCGATCGGGCGTCCAGGGCTCCTCCGCGACGGCCCCCGGCCCCGCCTCGACGTTCGGCGCGCCGAACGCCGCGACGCCGAGCCAGGCGGCCACCAGCAGCACCGCCGCCCCCGAGGCGAGGCGGAAGGGCAGGGGCCGGCCGCTATGCTGGCTGCGACCGAACAGCCAGGCGCCCAGCGCCAGCAGCCAGGCGGCCGCGATCAGTTCGGCGAGGCCCGCCACGCCCGTCTGGCGCGCGAAGATCCACACCAGCCACCCGGCCGCGGCGTACATCGGAAAGGCCAGCAGGCGCTGGAGGGTCTCCATCCAGGCGCCGGGCCGCGGCAGGCGGCGCAGCAGGGCCGGCGTGAAGCTGACGAGCACGAAGGGCGCGGCGAGGCCCAGCCCCAGCGCCGCGAACACCGCCAGCGCCACGACGGCCGGCTGCACCACGGCGTAGCCGATGGCGGCGGCCATGAAGGGCGCGGTGCACGGCGCCGCCACCACCACCGCCAGCACCCCGGTGAAGAAGGCGCCCGCCGCCCCGCCGAGTCGCGACAGCCCGGCGCCCACGCCCTGGGCCGAGGCGCCGATGTGGAACACGCCGGACAGGTTGAGCGCCACCAGCAGCATCAGCAGCGCCAGCGCCGCGATCACCGGCGGCGACTGAAGCTGGAAGCCCCAGCCGGCCGTCTCCCCCGCGGCCCGGGCCGCGATCAGCACCGCCGCCAGCGCCAGGAAGGTCGTCAGCACCCCGGCCAGGAAGACCAGGCCGTGGAGGCGGGCCGTCCTGGGCTCGTGCGCATGCGCAGCCAGCGCGGCGGCCTTCATCGACAGGATCGGGAACACGCAGGGCATCAGGTTCAGGATCAACCCGCCGAGGAAGGCGAAGCCCAGCGACAGCAACAGGCCGGGACCGGACCCGGCCGACGACGCGGCCCCCTGCCCTCCGGCGGCGGCCGGCAGCGGTCCGACGGCGGCCTCGACCTCGTAGGCCTTGCCCCCAACCGCCAGCACGCCCTGCACCGGCCCGGCGAGGCTGCCGCCCTGGGCGCCGTAGCCGGGGGCGAGCGTCAGGGTCAGGCCGCCGGGACCGCGCTCCACCGCCTGGGGCTGGGCGTGGTCGATCAGGTTGCCGTCGTAGGGGAAG
>DASPLM010000057.1:0-5120 GCA_035627575.1 Caulobacteraceae bacterium
AGCGGTTGGCGTCGAAGCTCGGCGCCGAGACCATGCACAGGATGTCGCCGTTGCGGCAGTCCATGACCACCGCCGCGCCCGCCTCCTCGCCGAACACCTCCAGCGCCCGGTTCTGGACGTCGGCGTCCAGCGTCAGGACCACCTCCGCGCCGGGCACGGGAGCCTTGGTGTTCTCGGTGTCCTCGCCGACCTGCCGGCCCCGCGCGTCCACCTCGACGCGCTGCACCCCGGGCTCGCCGCGCAGCAGGTCGTCCAGCGACTTCTCGATGCCCTGCTTGCCGATGCGGTAGCCGGGGTGGAGCAGGATCGGGTCCGGCGTCTTGCCGCCTTCCTTTGCCTTCTCGACGTCGCGGTCGGAAACCTTGCCGACGTAGCCGATGACGTGGGCGAAGGCGCCGCCGAAGGGATAGAAGCGCGCCTCGTTCATGTCCGCCATGACGCCGGGCAGCTGGGGCGCGTGCAGGTTGACCCGGGCGAACTCCTCCCAGGTCAGGTCGTTGGCGACGGCCACGGGCACGAAGCGGGGACTCTGGTTGATCTCGCGCAGCAGCTGGCGGCGGCGCTGGGCGGTGGACGGGATCAGCTGCTCGACCGCGTCCAGCGTGGTGTCCAGATCCTTCGTCTCGTCGCGGATGACCAGCAGGCGGAAGCTCGGCCGGTTGCCGGCCAGCACCACGCCGTTGCGGTCCAGGATGCGGCCGCGCGGCGGCGGGATCAGGCGCAGGTTGAACTGGTTCTCTGCGGACAGCGAGCGATAGCGGCCGGTCTCCAGCACCTGCAGGTAGGCCAGGCGCGCCGACAGGGCGGTCAGGCCGATGGCCGTGGCCCCGCCCAGCAGGAAGGTGCGGCGCAGGAACCCGCCCTGCCGCTCGTTGACGTCCTCGAAGAAGATGGAAGGGCCGCTCATCGGAACCTCACGTCCCCGTCGTCGAAGCGCTCGATCAGCCAGTTGGCGAAGGGGAACAGGGCGATGGTGGCCAGCACCTGCAGGGCGCTGCCGATCAGGCTGGGCGCCGCGCCCACGTCCATGGTCACGAACAGCCAGGCGGCGGCGTAGGCCAGGATCACCGCGCCCACGTACCAGGCGAACAGCACGAAGGTCTGCTGGCCCAGGATCAGGCTGCGCACGCTCAGCACCACGCCGTAGACCCCCAGCATCACCAGCGACCACAGCCCCATCGGCCCGTGCCACTGCAGGTCCAGGAACAGGCCGCAGAGGAACAGGGTGATCGGCGCCAGCACCGCCGGCCGGATCAGCGGCCAGGCGAAGGCCAGCACCATGGGGAAGATCGGCTCGGGCAGCGGCAGGCCGAACAGGCGCACCGGCGTGGAGAAGACCAGGGCGGCCGCCAGGCTCAGCAGCGCCGGATAGAGGATCCAGTCCTGGGGGCCGACGACACGAACCTGGAACCCGCGTCTCACGGCGCGCCCCCGGGGTTCAGCCGCTCATAGGGGACCGGACGGCGCGGCGTGCCGTCGGGACGGCGGGCGGGCGGCGAGGCCTTCCTGGTGGCGGGAGGCGGTGCGGCCTTGCGCGCGGCTGGCGCCGGGGTCGGGCTCGTCGTCGCCGGACGCGGCGGAGTCTGGGCGGCCGGGCGCTGGGCGGCCGGCTGGGCCGTAGTCGGCGCCGCGACGGCGGGACGGGCGGCCTGCACGGGCGCCGGCGCGGACGGCTGGCGGTTGGCCGGGGCCACTTCCTGGATGCGCTGGGTCAGCTCGGGCGACGGCGGCGGCGCGGCGTCCAGCGCAGCCAGCGGCGGCGCGTTCAGAGCCTGGGGGTTCACCAGCTGGCTGAAGTCCTGGAACAGCAGGATGCGGACGAAGTCGATCGCGCCCCGGTCCGAGAACAGGCGCACCCGCCATGTGCCGTCTATCCCTTTGGCCGCCACGCCCACCGGAAGGCCGCGCGGGAACACCCCGCCGTCGCCGGAGGTGAGGATGCGGTCGCCCTCCTTGATGGCGCCGTGGCCGCGGACGAACTCGATCTTCGGATTCCCGCCCCCGTCGCCGACCATGATGGCCCGCGCGTCGGTGCGGTCGATCAGCACCGGGGTCCGGCTGGCCACGTCGGTGACCAGCAGGACGCGGCTGACGCCGGTGGTGGCTCCGACGACGCGGCCGACGAGGCCGTGTTCGTTGACCACCGGGTTGCCGACGCGGACGCCGGCCTTGGTGCCCGCGTCGATCAGGCGGGCGTTGACGAACGGGCCGCGCGATTCCGACACCGCCCGCGCCGTCGCCATGGGCACGGCCGGCTCGGTGCGGATCTTCAGCAGGGCTTCGTAGCGGGCGTTGACGTTGCGGAGCGCGATGTTGGCGTCGCGCAGGCTCTCGAGTTCGGCCACCTGCTCGCGCAGCTTGCGGTTCTCGCGCACGGCGAAGAAGTACTGGCCGATGAAGTCGGAGCCCTGCCCGGTCCAGCGCACCGGCGCCGACAGCACCTTCCCGACCGGCGCCGCGGCCTGGTCGAAGGTGCCGCGCGCGCCGCTATAGCCGCTGGCGGTCAGGTCCTCGCGGTTGTCGGTCAGCAGCAGGAAGCCCGCCGCGACGGCGGCCACGACCACCGCCACCGCGGCCGTCCAGACCAGCGGAACCTTCAGATTTTCGAACGGACCGTCCCGAAAAGCCACGGGCGAACCCCTTCTGTCCGGCTGAGCGACGCCCCCGCGTCACAGGGATATTAGGGCAGAGTGGAGTCCAGGACTCCCTTCATCCACTTGGGATGCTCGAGCACTTTGCCGCACCCGATGGCGACGCACGACAAGGGATCGTCGGCCACGGAGACCGGCAGGCCGGTCTGGTCGCGGATCTCGGCGTCCAGCCCGCGCAGCAGCGCGCCGCCGCCGGTCAGCATGATGCCCTTGTCGGCGATGTCGGCGGCCAGTTCCGGCGGGGTGGCTTCCAGGGCCACCTTCACGGCGTCGATGATCTGCGACACCGGCTCGGCCAGGGCTTCGGCGGCCTGGCGCTCGCTGATGCGCACCTCCCGGGGCACGCCCTGCATCAGGTCGCGGCCCTTGACCTCGATCGACAGGCCTTCGCCGTCGTGGGGCACGCGGGCTGTGCCGATGTCCTTCTTGATGCGCTCGGCGGTGGTCTCGCCGATCAGCAGGTTATGGTTGCGGCGCATGTAGCTGATGATCGCCTCGTCCATCTTGTCGCCGCCGACACGAACCGAACGCGAATAGACGATGCCCGACAGGGACAGCACGGCCACCTCGGTGGTGCCGCCGCCGATGTCGACGACCATCGAGCCCTGCGGCTCGTGGATCGGCAGGCCGGCCCCGATGGCCGCAGCCATGGGCTCGTCGATCAGGCCGACGCGGCGGGCCGAGGCGTTCAGGCAGCTGTCGTTGATGGCGCGGCGCTCGACCGCGGTGGCGCCCGACGGCACGCACACGATCACCTTCGGGTTCACGAAGCTCTTGCGGTTGTGAACCTTGCGGATGAAGTGCTTGATCATCTCCTCGGCGACTTCGAAGTCGGCGATGACCCCGTCGCGCATGGGGCGGATAGCCTCCATGTGGCCGGGCGTGCGGCCCAGCATCTGCTTGGCTTCGATCCCGACGGCATGGACGACCTTGCGGCCCCCGACGTTGCGCAGCGCCACCACCGACGGCTCGTTCAGCACGATGCCCTTGCCCTTCATGTAGATCAGGGTGTTGGCGGTGCCGAGGTCGATGGCGATGTCGTTCGAAATCATGCCGAACAGTGGGATCATGGGCGTTCTTCGATCAGCGAGGGGGCGGAGTCCGGACGTTCTCCGGCGTTGTTCCGAAGCACGCATCCCCCCGCGCTCCGAATCCGTTGTTCCGCCTCGGAACGAAGGTCCGTGTGCCCTGTGCACGGGGCGATTTCAAGGCCTAATGCCACACCGGGGTGCGGCACGGACGACACGCGTCAAGCGATAAGGCCAAGCTGTTCAAACTGTTCGGGAAAGCGGCGAAGCTGCAAGCAAAGGATAATCCGGAGCCATGGAAGGGCGCCACCGCTGGTCGGGAGCGATCGCGCGGCCAGGCCGTAACATGCCCTCACCCCCTTTGATCCGCCCTCACGTTGCACCGCAAAGCCGGGTTCCGTAAACACGGGGCTCTCCCCTCCTCCCCGAGGCCCTGCCCATGTTCGAACAGTCCGCCGCGCTGCGCCGCGTGAAGCCGTCCGCCACCCTGGCGGTGACGCAGCAGGCGCGGGAGCTGGCCCGGGCGGGACGCGACGTGATCTCGCTGGGGGCGGGCGAGCCCGACTTCGACACGCCGCAGAACGTCAAGGACGCGGCCATCCGCGCCATCCAGGACGGCAAGACCAAGTACACCGACGTCGACGGCATCCCCGAGCTGAAGCAGGCCATCGTCGACAAGTTCGCCCGCGAGAACGGCCTGGCCTACAGGACCAGCCAGGTCAACGTGTCGCCGGGCGGCAAGCCGGTGATCTACAACGCCCTGGTCGCCACCCTGTCGCCCGGCGACGAGGTCATCGTGCCCCGGCCCTACTGGGTGTCCTATCCCGACATGGTCCTGCTGGCGGGCGGCGAGCCGGTGTTCGCCGACGCCTCGGCCGAGACCGGGTTCAAGCTGACCGCCGCGGCGCTGGAGGCCGCGATCACGCCGCGCACGAGGTGGCTGATCCTCAATTCGCCGTCCAACCCGTCCGGCGCCGCCTACACCCGGGCCGAGCTGCGCGCCCTCGCCGACGTGCTGGTCCGCCATCCGCACGTCTGGGTCCTGACCGACGACATGTACGAGCACCTGGTTTTCGACGGCTTCGAGTTCTCGACCATCGCCCAGGTGGCGCCCGAGCTGATGGACCGGACCCTGACCATGAACGGGGTGTCCAAGGCCTACGCCATGACCGGCTGGCGCATCGGCTACGCCGCCGGTCCCGAGCCGCTGATCAAGGCCATGGCCAAGGTGATGAGCCAGACCACGTCGAACCCCTCGTCCATTTCGCAGTGGGCGGCGGTGGAGGCGCTGAACGGGCCGCAGGACTTCATCCCGACCAATGCGAAGCTGTTCCAGGACCGCCGCGACCTCGTCGTCGGCATGCTGAACCAGGCGTCGGGGATCGAGTGCGCCACCCCCGAGGGCGCCTTCTACGTCTATCCCTCGATCCGCCAGCTGATC
>DASPLM010000058.1:0-6713 GCA_035627575.1 Caulobacteraceae bacterium
GGCCGTGTCGATGGACGTGCAGATCGACCGCAGCGGCCGGGCGCGCGAGCACCGCTTCCCCTGGCAGGCCCAGTTGGCGCTCTTCACGGTGCTGGCGGCCGGCTTCGGCTATGCGACGTACACGGACCTGTACGGCGCGGGAGAGGCCTTCAGCATCGTCACCTTCGTCATGGCGGCGGTGGCCGCCATGTTCCTGGTCACCGGCATCGTCACGAGCCTGCGCAAGCGCCGGTGAACCCCTTCGCGAGCGAGGCCGAGCTGGTCGAGCGGGCGAAGGGGGGCTCGGACCAGGCGTTCGGCCGGCTGGTGGACAGACACCAGGCGGCCGTCCGCGCCTTCCTGCGCCGGGTCTGCCGCGACCGCGAGGCGGCCGACGACCTGGCGCAGGAGACCTTCCTGACCGCCTGGAGCCGGCTGGACAGCCTTCGCGCCGACGCCGGCGTGCGCACCTGGCTGTGCGGCATCGCCTGGCGGAAGGCCCTGACGGCGGAGCGGGGCCGCGCGCGCTCGGCGGCGCGCGACCGGCAGTGGCTGGACACGCGCGACGGCGTGGAGGCGGCGGCGGGGGAGGACCGGGCGACGGTGGCCAGGGCCTTGGCCGCCCTGCCGCTGGACCAGCGCGCCTGCGTCGCCCTGTGCCTGGCGGGCGACTGGAGCCACGCCGAGGCGGCCGAGGCGCTGGGCCTGCCGCTGGGCACGGTGAAGTCGCACGTGGCGCGCGGACGCGCTAAGCTGATGGACGTCCTTGGAGTTGAGCCATGAACGCGGAAGAGCGCCTGAAGGCGGCCTTCGCCCTCGACGAGCCGCCGGCCCGGGACCTGGGCTTCAGCGCGGCGGTGATGGAGCGCGTGGCGCGGCGGCGGCTGCAGCGCAGCCTGCTGCTGCTGGTCCCGCCGCTGCTGGCGGCGTGCGCGGTGCTGTGGGCGCTGGGGCCGCTCTTGCTGCCGCTGGCGGAGGGACTGGGGCAGGGCCTCGCGCCGGCCGCGGGAATCGTGGTGATGGTCGCGGCGCTGACGACCTTCAGCCTGCGGGCGCTCGCCCCGCGCCGGGCCCGCTGAAGCTTACGAACATTTCATCCCGCCCCCCGCATCCGTTGGGCCCGGCCCGAGCCTCTTCCTGGGTAAGGCGACCGCATCTCGCGACGCCATCGACGTCAAAACGAGTGGAACATGGACATGGAATTCCTCATCCCGATCGCCTTCTTCGCGATGATCGCGGCGATCTTCATCGTGCCGGCCTACTTCAAGAGCAAGGAAAAGGAGCGCATGCAGGAGACGCTGCGCGCCGCCATCGAGGCCGGCCAGCCCCTGCCGCCCGAAGTCATCCAGGCCATGAGCGCCTCGGGCGGCAAGTTCCTGACGACCCGCACCCAGGACTTCCGCAAGGCCGCCATCTGGCTGGCCGTCGCCGGCGCCTTGGCCACCATCGGCGGCATCGTCAGCTGGTATCACGGCGTCGACGACGAGACGATCGTGCCCTTCGCCTTCGCCGCCATCCCCGGCTTCGTGGGCCTCGTCTACCTGGTGTTCGGTTTCCTCAACAAGGACAAGAAGTAGGGCCGGGAAAGCATCGGGGGAGATCGCGCCAATGGCTGGCTCCAACGCCAACCGCGCCCTCACCGGCCTCCACGACGTCGAGCTCGCGGCCCTTGCGGCCGCGGGCGGACGGCGGGAGTTCGGGGAGCTGGTCCGCCGCCACTCGCCGGCGGTGCGGGGACTGCTGCGCCGCATGGGCGCGGACGCCGCCGCCGCGGACGACCTGGCCCAGGACGCCTTCCTGGCCGCCTACGAGCGGATCACGGAATTCCGCGGCGAGGGGACCTTCGTCGCCTGGGTCCGCCGCATCGCCGCCCGGCTGTATCTGAAGCGCCGCCGCAAGGACGCCCAGATCGTGCTGGAGGCTGAACCCCGCGAGCCGGAACAGGTCCGCGCCTACGCCGACAACGCCGGGAGGATCGACCTGGACGGAGCCCTCAACAGCCTCAGCGCCGCCGAACGCCTCTGCGTCTCGCTGTGCTACGGCGCCGGTCTTTCGCACTCGGAGGTCGCCGAGACCTTGAATACCCCTTTGGGAACGGTCAAATCCCATGTCAAACGTGGTCTGGATAAGCTCAGGGAGCGCCTCGCGCCGCAGGGCGCCGAGGCCGGGAGCATGGCTCATGGATGAGCGCGCCTTCGAAACCGAGCTGGAGCGCATGTTCGCCCAGCCCCCCGTGTTCCGGGACAGCGACGCCTTCGCGGCCCGGGTCGCCGGGCGGCTGAACCGCTCCTGGCGCATGCGGGCCGTCGGCATCGCCGTGGCCGGCACGGTGGGCGGGCTGATCGCCATCAGCCAGACCATCGGCTCCGGCCTCGGCTTGCGCATGCGCGACGCCCAGGTGGACTCCAACCGCTCGATCGAGAACGCCTACGACAGCGCCGTCACCCAGCTGGCCAGCCTCGGCGGGACCGAGTTCGCCGGGCTGGACCTGGGGGCCAACGTGTTCTGGATGGTCGCCGCCGCCTTCGTGCTGGTGGCCGGCGCCATCGCCACCCGCGTCTTCGACGAAGCCTGAGGTCCGATGTCAGCCCAACGCCAGGAAGTGGTCCGCCGCGTCACCGTCCCGCAGATCACCGCCCGCAAGGGCGGCGAGCCGATCGTCAGCCTGACCGCCTACACGGCGCCCATGGCGGAGATCCTCGACGACCACTGCGACGTGCTCCTGGTGGGCGACAGCGTGGGCATGGTGGTGCACGGCCTGCCCAATACGGTGGGCGTGACCCTCGAGATGATGATCATGCACGGCCAGGCGGTCATGCGCGGCGCCCGCAAGGCGCTGGTCGTCGTCGACATGCCCTTCGGCTCCTATGAGGCCGGCCCGCAGCAGGCCTTCGAGAACGCCGCCCGGGTCCTGAAGGAGACGGGCGCCCAGGCGGTGAAGGTCGAGGCCGGCCCCACCATCGCCGAGACCATCGACTACCTGGTCAAGCGGGGCATCCCGGTGATGGGGCACGTCGGGCTGCGTCCCCAGGCGGTGAACGTCGACGGCGCCTTCAGGGCCAAGGGCCGCACCGAGGCCGAGCGCGACCGCGTGCTGGCGGAAGCGGAGGCCAGCGCCGACGCCGGCGCCTTCTCGATCGTCATCGAGGGCGTGGCCGAGGACCTGGCGCGCGAGATCACGGCCGCCGTGCACGTGCCGACCATCGGCATCGGCGCCTCTGCCGGCTGCGACGGCCAGATCCTGGTGACCGAGGACATGCTGGGCATGTTCGACTGGACGCCGAAGTTCGTGCGCCGCTACGCCGACCTGCGGGGCGACATCGGGCGGTCGGTGGGCCGGTGGGCCGACGACGTGCGCGCCCGCCGCTTCCCGGCCGAGGCGGAAACCTACTTCTCGAAAAAGGCGGTCGAGGGTTAAGCCGCGTTGCGGCCACGTTTCCGAGGCTATAGGTTCGCCGCGACTTTGAATGTGTGCGCCGCGGGGAACGCCGAGTGGTCGATTTTTTCAATGAAGTAGACGAGGACGTCCGCGGTCAGCAGATGCGCGAGGCGGCCCGCAAGTACCTGCCGTGGGCGGGCGGCGCCGTGGTGCTCGCCCTGCTCGCGTCGGGCGGCTACTGGGGCTGGCAGGCCTGGCGCGGCGAGCAGTCGGACAAGGCCTCGATCGCCTACGAACGCGCTGTGAAGGCGTCGGCCGCCAACGACCAATCCGCGGCCCAACGAGCGCTTGCCCAGGTCACCGAGGTGTCCTCGCCGGCCTACAAGTCCCTCGCCTTCATGCAGCAGGGAGCCGCGGCGCTGAACGAGAACAAGCCGCAGGACGCCGTGAAATTCTTCGACGAGGCCGCCAGGGCCGCGCCGGACGAGATCATGGGCGACGCTGCGCGCCTGAAGGCGATCTTCGTGCTGATGGACACGGCTCCGTTCGCGACCGTGGAAGAGCGCCTGAAGCCGCTGATGGAAGAGGGCCGTCCGTACCGGCCGCTGGCCCGCGAGGCGCTCGCCATGGCCAAGCTGCAGGCCGGGCGCGCCAAGGAAGCCCGCGGCGACTTCGTGGCGCTGTCCCTGGGGCTGGACGCGCCGGAAGACGTGCGCGCCCGCGCCCAGGCCGCCATCCAGATGATCGATTCCGGGACGGCGGCGAAGCTGCCCGGCATCGCCAAGGCCGCGGTGGCCCTGCCGCCCCAGCCGGCCGTTTCCCCGTTCCCGCAGGCCGGCGCACCGGCCCCGCAAGCCGGAGCCGCTCCGCAATGAATCGCCTCCTGACCCTGTCCGCCGCGCTGGCGGCGTGCGTGGCCGTCTCGGCCTGCTCGACGCTGAACCGCCTGAACCCGTTCGGCGGCGACGACGGCCCGCAGGCTGTCGCCTCCGAGGGCGAGCGAATCCCGATCCTGGCGCTGGACACGCGTCTGACGCCGGCCGACACCCTGGCCGGCCAGGACTTCTACCTGCCGGAAGCTGCGCCCGTGGCCGCCTGGCCGCTGCCCGGCGGCACGCCGGCCCAGTCGGTCGAGCACGCCGCGGCCGCGCCGGCCTTCCAGATCGCCTGGCGCCGCGGCATCGGGGAGGGCTCGGGCCGCAAGAGCTTCGTCACCGCACCGCCCGTGGCCCTGGACGGCAAGATCTACACCATGGACGGCGAGGCCCGCGTGGTCGCCTCCGACGCCCGCACCGGCGCACGCCTCTGGGAAACTGACGCCGCCGAGCGCACCGGCCGCGACAAGGAAGCCTTCGGCGGCGGTCTCGCCGTCTCCGACGGCAAGGTGATCGTCAGCTCGGGCTTCCGCTTCGTGGCCGCGCTCGACGCCGCCACGGGCCGGGTGCTGTGGCGTACCAAGGTCGATGCGCCGGTTCACGCCGCGCCCACCATCTTCGGTTCGCGGGCCTTCGCCACGGACGTGGACAACGAGATCCGCGCCTTCGACCTGAACACCGGCGAGATTCTCTGGTCCTACCAGGCGATCGTCGAGCCGGCCCGTATCCTGCGCGCCTCCAGCCCGGCGGTCGACGGCGAGGCGGTGATCGCCCCGTTCAGCTCGGGCGAGCTGGTTGCGTTGCGCGCCGTCAACGGCAATGCGCTGTGGACCGAGGTGCTGTCGCGCACCAGCCGCACAAGCGCCCTGTCCGAGATCCGTGACATCCCCGGTCGCCCGGCGATCTACCGCGGCGACGTCTACGCCGTCAGCCATTCGGGCGTATTCGCCGCCATCGACGTCCGCACCGGCCAGCGCCGCTGGGAGCTCCCGGTCTCCAGCATCAACAGCGCGTGGCCTGCCGGCGACGCCGTGTTCGTGGTCAGCCAGGCCGGCGAGGCCATGGCCATCAACCGCGACAGCGGGCAGGTCTACTGGGTCACTGACCTGGGCAAGGGGCGGGGCTATTCCGAAGGCGGGGTGCTCGGCCTTTACGACCGCAGCGCCAAGCCGATCTGGACCGGCCCGGTCCTGGCCTCGGGGCGCCTGATCTTCGTCAGCGACCGCGGCGAAGCCGTGGCCCTGAACCCAAAGACGGGCGCCGAAGTCGGCGTGCTCAAGCTCGGCGACGCCGCGTTCATCGCGCCCATCGCCTATGGCGACATGCTCTACCTGGTCACCGACGAGGGCGACCTGGTCGCCATCCGCTAGGCCGACCCGACTACAAAATCGCAGGCGGAACGCGCTCCAACCCGGGTTGGAGCGCGTTCTGTTTTCCGCACAGGCTTCCACTCCGCCCCGAGGGGCAATAGGGAGAGCGCATGGCTCTTCGCGTCGCCATCGTCGGTCGCCCCAATGTGGGCAAATCGACCCTGTTCAACCGCCTCGCGGGCAAGAAGCTCGCGATCGTGGACGATCGCCCGGGCGTCACCCGCGACCGCCGCTATGCCGACGGCAGCATCGGCGACCTGGAACTGCGCCTGATCGACACCGCGGGTTTCGAGGACGTGTCGGACGAGAGCCTGGAGGCGCGCATGCGCATCCAGACCGAGAAGGCCGTGGACGAGGCCGACGTCGTGCTGTTCGTCATCGACGCCCGTGACGGCGTCGTGCCGCTGGACCGCATCTTCGCCGACCTGCTGCGCCGGCGGGACAAGCCGGTCCTGCTGCTGGCCAACAAGGCCGAGGGCAAGAAGGGCGAGCACGGCGTCGGCGAGGCCCATGCGCTCGGCTTCGGCGAGCCCCTCGCCATCTCGGCGGAGCACGGCGAGGGCATGGCCGACCTGTACCAGGCGATGCTGGCGCACGAACCGGAGGAGTCGGAGGACGACGAGGACGACCCCTCGAAGCCCATCATGGTCGCCATCATCGGCCGCCCCAACGCCGGCAAGTCGACCCTGGTCAACCGGCTGCTGGGCGAGGACCGCCTGCTGACCGGTCCCGAGGCGGGGATCACGCGCGACTCCATCTCCATCGACTGGGAGTACGAGGGCCGCGCCATCCGGCTGGTGGATACGGCCGGGATGCGGCGCAAGGCGCGGGTGAACGAGAAGCTCGAGAAGCTGTCCGTCTCGGACACGATCCGCGCCATCAACTACGCCGAGGTGGTCTGCCTGGTGATGGACGAGGGCAACGCCTTCGACACCCAGGACCTGCAGCTGGCCGACCTGGTCGAGCGCGAGGGGCGGGCGCTGGTCTACGTCATCGCCAAGTGGGATCTGGTCGAGGAGCCTCAGGCGCGCCTGAAGGAATTCCAGACCATCGCCGACGAGAGCCTGCCGCAGCTGCGCGGATCGCCGCTGATCGCCCTGTCGGCGGAGA
>DASPLM010000059.1:0-8058 GCA_035627575.1 Caulobacteraceae bacterium
CAGCGCCGCGCCGGCGCCGGCCAGCATCACGTGCGGCGTCTTCTCGAGCACCAGCCGCGCGACCTCGACCGGGTTCCTGAACCCCTGCAGGGCGGCCACGGCCCCCGCGTGCTTTTCCGGCCCGGTCATGATGCTGGCGTCCAGTTCGTAGTCGCCGGCGGTGTTCGGCGAGGCGCCCCGGCCGGCGACGTAGAGGCCGGAGTCCTCCAGTCCCCGTACGGTTTCGACCGCCACGTCCAGCGCGCTGGCGCCGGCGGCGAGGCGGTCCCGCGCGGCCTCGACCAGGCCCTGCATGTGCGGGATCTCGCGGCTGTAGTCGGCGCCGCGTTTGGCTCCGGCGCCGCCGTGCAGCGCGAGTGCGAACTTCGCCATTCCGTGAACCTTCCCTGCGCTTCCGGCGCTCGCTTCTTAGGACGCGGGGCTGATTAGCGTTCCCTCGCGGCGCGCCGCAACCGCCTATGAGGGCCGCTGGCGATCAGTCGTCGCCGCCGAGCTTGTCCAGCGCCTGGCGCGCGGCGTCGCGGTGCTTGGACTTCACGTTCGCCCCCAGCATGCCCAGAACGGCGGCGATCACCGCCGCGTCGTCGGTGAAGCCGACGCCGGCCAGGATGTCGGGGATGGCGTCGGTCGGGAGGACGAAATACGCCAGGGCGCCCAGCATCACGCCCTTGGCCGCGACAGGGGTCTGCGGATCGCGGGCGCAGTAGTAGACCGAGAGCAGTTCTCGGGCGAAGGGGATGCGGGCTGCGGTCTTGCGCACCTTCGGCCAGAAGCCCTGGCGCACCCGCACCTCGTTCACGCGCTGGACCGCCGGCACGAGCGCGCGGGAAGGGTCGATCGCCTCCATCGCCTCGTCGCTGTCCACCCGTTTGGCTTTCCGCGCGGCCACGGCTAAACCCTCGCCATTCCAGCGCGCCGCTTCGGGCGCGTACCCATACATAGTGGCTCGCGAGCAGGGGCAAGGTCCATGAAACTCGACGGTTCGATTTCGGCTGTGGTGACCGGCGGGGCCTCTGGCCTGGGCGAAGCGACGGCGCGCGCCCTGGCGACCCAGGGCGTGAAGGTGGCCCTCTTCGATCTCAACGAGCAGACCGGCGAGGCGGTGGCTCGGGAGATCGGCGGGGTGTTCTGCAAGGTCGACGTCACCTCCGACGCCGACGTCGCCGCCGGCTTCGACAAGGCCCGCGCGGCCCACGGCCAGGAGCGCATCCTGGTCAACTGCGCCGGCATCGCCATCGGCCAGAAGACCGCCGGCCGCGACAAGGCCGATCCGTCGATCATCAAGCCGCACGATCTCGCCGCCTTCGAGCGGGTCATCCGCATCAACCTGATCGGCTCGTTCCGCTGCCTGTCGCTGTCGGCGGCCGGGATGATGACCCTCGATCCCATGGAAGACGGCGAGCGGGGCCTGATCGTGTCCACCGCCTCGGTCGCCGCCCAGGACGGCCAGATCGGCCAGGCCGCCTATTCCGCCTCCAAGGGCGGCGTCTACGCCATGACCCTGCCGGTGGCGCGCGACCTGATGAACGAGGGCATCCGCGTCAACACCATCCTGCCGGGCATCATGATGACGCCGATGATGGCGGGAATGCCCCAGAACGTGCAGGACGCGCTGGCCGCCTCGATCCCGTTCCCCAAACGCCTCGGCAGGCCCGAGGAGTACGCCTCCCTGGTGCTGGAGATGGCGCGAAACAGCTATCTCAACGGCGAGTGCGTGCGTCTGGACGGCGCCATCCGCATGGGCCCCCGCTGACCGACCGCGGCCGCCTTCCCTTGTGCGGCAAAGCTCGGTGCAAAAAATAGTCGTTTCCCGACGGGCCCGCCGATCACGGTAGCCAAGCCCGATTCCCTGTGATCAAACTTCTTCCAATGGGGGAATTGGCGCCGGGCGGGGCGCGCAGGGTCCCTCGAGTCAGCAGGGAACTCCAAACAATGCGTCCTCAGGAATCGAATGCCACCCGCGGCATGGAAGACATCTATGACGCCGCGCGCGACCCGTACTACGCGCTGGTGAACGACGGCGGCTCCGTCAAAGGCCTGAACTTCGTCAAGGACGGGATCGGCGACAACGGTCCCAAGCTCAGCGGCCTCAACTTCGGCGCCTTCGAGATCGGCGCGGGCGGCGTGCGCTTCGGCGCGGTGCGCGGCGGCAACGATCCCGTAGGCCAGAACCCCGATTCCGACACGGTCCCCGGAAACAACTCCTCGACCGAGACGATCGTGATCGGCGCGGCGGCCGAGACCGGCTACATCAACACCAACGGCGACCAGGACTGGTTCCGGGTCGAACTGGAGGCGGGCCAGTACTACGAGTTCACGATGGATCCGGGCGGGAGCCTGGACGCCGTCCTGCAACTGCGTGCGTCCACGGGCCCGGGCGGCGGCACGATCCTGGCCACCTCGGATGGCCCCGGGGCCGGCGATACCGAGGTGCTCGGCTTCTACGCCACGACCAGCGGAACCTACTTCCTCAACGCAGACGGCTTCTCGTCCACGACCGGTTCGTACACGATCCGGGGCGTGGAGGCGGAGCTCCCGGACATCAGGGACACCATCGACTGGGGCGGCGCCACGGTCGCCAACCCGGAAGTGATCCACGTCTATTTCGCCCAGGCGGGCGAGATCTATGACGGCGTCACCTCCCTGGGCTGGAACAGCTACGAGATGCAGCAGGCCATGCTGGCCTTCGGTGTCTACGAGGACATCATCAACGTCTCCTACGTGCAGACGACCAACGCGGCGGAGGCCGATTTCAAGCTGGTGACCACCACCAGCAGCTCCTACCTCGGCTACTTCAATCCGCCCGGCACCGACGGCGCGGGCATCGGCGTCTTCGCCCGCAACGGCACCGGCTGGGACGAGAACGGCGCCGGCGGCCTGGAGCAGGGCGGTTACGGCTGGATCACCATGATCCACGAGTTCGGCCACGGCATGGGGCTGGCGCACCCGCACGACAACGGCGGCGGTTCCGACGTTCTGCTCGGCGTGACGGACGCGTTCGACTCCTACGGCCTGTTCGACCTGAACCAGGGCGTCTGGACGACCATGTCGTACAACGACGGCTGGGCCACGGGGCCGAACGGCAGCTCGCCGAGCACGCTCTACGGCTACCAGGGCACCATGATGGCGCTCGACATCGCCGTGCTGCAGGAGAAGTACGGCGCCAACACCTCGTTCAACACCGGCGACAACACCTACGTGATGGACACCGCCAACGCGGCGGGCACCTACTACGCCAGCATCTGGGACGCCGGCGGCAACGACACCATCTCCTTCGCAGGCTCCGCGGCGGCGGTGATCGACCTGCGGGCGGCCACCATCGACTACTCGGCGGGCGGCGGCGGCTACATGTCGTACGCGACCGGCATCTTCGGCGGCTTCACCATCGCCCAGGGCGTCCTCATCGAGAACGCCACCGGCGGCTCGGGCAACGACTCCATCACCGGCAACGAGATCGCCAACACCCTCAAGGGCAACGGCGGCGCGGACGTCATTCGCGGGGGCCAGGGCGCCGATATCATCGAGGGCGGCGCGGGCAACGACACCTTCCACTTCGCGGCGGGCGACGGGCACGATCTCATCAGCGACTTCGTCGCCGGCGCGGGCGACGACCGGATCGAGGTGACGGGCTTCACGTCCTACACCAAGGTGCAGGAAGGCAGCGACCTGCGCATCGTGTTCGACGCCTCGAACTCCATCCTGCTGTGGGGCGTGACGGCCGCGTCCTTCACCTCGGCCGACATCAACATCGCCCTCGCCGCGGGCCCCATCGACGGGACCGAGGACGGCGAGACCCTGACGGGCACGGAAGACGCCGACACCATCAACGGCCTCGGCGGCAACGACAGCCTGATCGGCCTCGGCGGCGGCGACACCCTCAACGGCGGCGAGGGCAACGATCGCCTGATCGGCGGGCTGGGCAACGACACGCTCAACGGCGGCAACGGGACCGACCAGGTCGACTACCGCAACTCGGCTACGGCCGTGACGGTGAACCTGGCCGCGGGCACGGCGACGGGCGAGGGTTCCGACACCCTGAGTTCGATCGAGAACGCCCAGGGCTCGGCCTTCGCGGACACCCTCACCGGTGATGCCGGCGCCAACAGCCTCAACGGCCACAGCGGCAACGACACCCTCGACGGGGGTCTCGGCAACGACACCCTGATCGGCGGCGCCGGCGCCGATGCGATCAACGGTGGAGCCGGCCTCGACTACGCCAGCTACATTAACGCCGCGGCCGGCGTGAGCGTGAACCTCGCCACCAACGTCCACACGGGCGAGGCGGCCGGCGACACCTTCACCAGCGTCGAGCGATTCCGCCTCTCGGCTCACGCCGACACCTTCCAGGGCGCGGCGGGCACCAACTACGCCTACGGCGCCGAGGGCGACGACACCCTCAGCGGCGGCGCCGGCTTCGACCGTCTCTATGGCGAGGAAGGGTGGGACCAGCTGTTCGGCGAGGCCGACAACGACGTGCTGATCGGCGGCGCCGGCGGTGACGACATCGACGGCGGCGGCGGCAAGGACGGGGCTAGCTACGAGACCGCCTCCACGGCCGTTTCGGTGAATCTGGACACCAATGTCCACACCGGCGACGCCGCCGGCGACTCGTTCAACAGCATCGAGTTCTTCATGCTCTCGGGCCACAACGACACCTTTGTCGGCGGCACGGGCGCGGATGAGGCTCAGGGCGGGGCGGGCGTCGACACCCTCTCCGGCGGCGACGGCGTGGACTGGATGCGCGGCCAGGACGGCAATGACGTCCTGAACGGCGACGGCGGCGACGACACCCTGGAAGGCGGCGCCGGGGCCGACGCCATGGATGGCGGCGCGGGCACCGACTACGCCTCCTACTACAACGCGGTGTCGGTGAACCTGACCAGCGGCGTCCACACGGGCGACGCGGCCGGCGACACCTTCACCTCGGTGGAGCGCTTCCGCCTGTCGGGCTTCGACGACACCTTCTTCGGCTCGACCGGAGACGACTGGGTCGCCGGCTACATGGGCAACGACACCCTGGACGGTGGCGACGGCAACGACACCCTCAACGGCGGCGGCAGCTCCGACATCCTCCTCGGCGGCATCGGCAACGACAAGCTGATCGGCGAGGCCGGCAACGACACGCTGACGGGCGGCCTCGGGGCCGACGCGTTCCAGTACATCGCGGGCGGCTTCGGCAACGACACCATCACCGACTATGGCGTGGGCGCGGACTACATCCGCGTCACCGGCATCGCGGGTGTGGACGACTTCGGCGACCTCACGGTCACCCAGGACGGCGCCAACGCCGTGATCACCTTCCCGGACGGCTCGACCATCACCCTCAGCGGCGTCAGCGCCGCGACGGTGGACGCGGCCGACTTCAGCTTCGGCTGATCCCGTCCGGCATAGCCTGAGAAGGCGGCCCGGCTCCTCACGAGCCGGGCCGTTTTTCGTTGGCGCGGCCGGGCTTTGCGGGCCGCGCCGCGGCCTGCGCGCAAACGTCACAGAAAAGCTGGCGGAAATCGCATCGGGGGGCTTGCCCCCACCGCCCCGGTCCGCCTATAAGCCCGCCTCTCGACGGGGCGCTGAACGGCGTCCGGGAGCGCGGGCGTAGCTCAGGGGTAGAGCATCACCTTGCCAAGGTGAGGGTCGGGCGTTCGAATCGCCTCGCCCGCTCCAATTTTGTCGAGACAGAAGGCCGCCGCGAGGCGGCTTTTCTTTTGCCCGCGACCTTCCGCCGCCAGCGCCGCGAATTCCCCGATCGGGCGTGCGCGCGGCGGCGACCTGCGCTATGCGGAGGACAGGCCCGGGTCTTGCAGCACAGCCCCTCCAGGCCACCGGGTGTGTCATGATTTTCAACAGTCAGCAGGATCTGGCGATTGCCCTGGGCGTGTGCCTCGTGGCCGCCATCCTGCTCGCGCTGCTGGGATTCTTCCTGTTCCTGCGCACGGCCGCCGCCCTGCGCCAGGCGGGCGACGAGATCGCCCGCGCCGCCACCGACTCGGACCGCACCGAGCGGCGGCTGGTCAATGTGCTGAACGCCATTCCCGTGGCCCTGGTCGAGACCGACGCGTCCGGCCGCTTCGTCTTCGCCAACCGTGCCGCCCACCAGCTGCTGGGCCGCCGGGACGCCGAGCTGATCGGGTTGCGCTTCCACTCGGCCACCTGGGGCATCACCTACCCGGACGGCCGCCAGATCCCGCCCGAACTGCTGCCTGCGGCCCGCGCCCTGCGCGGCCAGACGGTAAAGGGATTCCAGCACCTGATGATCAACCCCGGCACGCGCAAGCGCATGCTGGTGTCCGTCACGGCCATGCCCATCCTGAACGGCCACGGCGAGGTGATCGGCTCCTCCGCGGCCATCGTCGAGACCGAGGGCCTGTCCACCCCCCAGACCGCCCGGGACGACGCGGAGCTGGCGCGCCGCTACTTCGACATGGCCGGGGTCATGCTGCTGGCGCTGGACGCCGAGGGCCGCATCCGTGACCTGAACGCTGCGGGCGCCGACATCCTCGGCGCGCCGGCCGCCGAGCTGGTCGGCCAGGACTGGTTCGGCCGCTTCGTCGTCGAGGAGGACCGGGAACGCGCCCGCGCCTTCTTCCGGCAGGTCGTGGCGGGGGCGGTCGAGCTGCCGACCGAGGGCGAAGGGCCCATCGTCCGCGCCGACGGGGAGCGCCGCCTGATCAGCTGGCAGGGCGGCGGCGTCGCCCGGGACGTCCAGGGCGGGTTCATTGCCACCCTGTCCACCGGCCGCGACATCACCGACGAGCACCGCGCGCGCACGCAGGACGCCGAGACCAGCCGCGGCCTGGCCGAGCGGCTCGCCACGGCCGAGGCGGCCCTGGCGAAGAGCGAGGAGGCCCGTCGCCGCACCGAACAGGCGCTCGGCACGGCCCAGCGGCTCGAGACCGCCGGCCGCCTTACGGGCGGCGCGGCCCAGGACTTCGACCGGCTGCTGGCCGTCATGGGCGGTGCGCTGGAGACCATCCTGCAGCAGGCCGACAACCCCGAGCGCGTGCGCCGCCTCGGCCAGGCCGCGCTTGCCGCCAACCAGCGCGGCCAGCAGCTCAGCCGACAGCTGCAGAGCCTGACCCAGCCGCGCGAGGACGACCTGGCGACGGCCGACCTGGCGGTGCTGCTGGGCGGCCTGCAGCCCGCCCTGAATCGGGCGGCCGCGCCCCATCCGCTGCAGGTGGTGGTGCGCGCTGACATCGGCGGCGTGCGCACCGATCCCGACCAGCTGGAGGTCGCGCTGGCCAACCTGGTCGCCAACGCCCGTGAGGCCAGTCCGCTGGGCGCCGCCGTCGTCGTCCGCGCCGAGCGCGCCACCGTGGCCGACGGAGAGGTTCCGGGCCTCGCTGCCGGCGAGTACGGCGTAGTGCGGGTGATCGACACCGGCGCCGGCATGAACGCCGAGACGGCGGCGCGTGCGCCCGAGGTCTTCTTCACCACCAAGCCGGCGGCGCAGCATCCGGGCCTGGGCCTGGCCCAGGTGTTCGGCTTCGCCCGCCACGCCGGCGGCGCCGCGGCCATCGACACCGGTCCCGGACGGGGCACGACGGTCAGCCTCTACCTGCCGCTGGCGGCGGTCGATGCCGAGCCCGCGCCTGCGCCAGTGGTCGAGACTGCGGCCGACGCGCCTCCGCCGATCCTGCCGGCCCTGGGCGAGGACACCCTGGCGCCCGAGGCGGTGGAGCCCGAGCTTCCCGCCCTGGACGACCGCCTCGGCGAGGACCGTGCGCCTGCCGAGACGCCTGCGGCCCCGTCGCAGCCCAAGTCCGATCCGCTCGCCATTCCCGCGCCGCCCGTCGGCGCCGAGACCGCCGATGAAGCGGCGGCTAAGTCCTGAGGAGCGGCGCCTGTGGGCGCTGGTCGCCCGCACGGTCGAGCCGCGCAAGGGCGTGTCCGCTCCGGTTGAACCGCCGCCGGCGGTTGAACCCGCCAAGGCTGCGAAGCCCCCGCCGAACCCGGTGAAGGCCGCCGCCCGCGCCGCCGCCGAGGAGGCGGAGGCCGAGCAGATGGCCCGGGCCCTGGCCCAGCTCGCCGCCGGCGTCCGCCACGCCCCGGCGCCGCGGC
>DASPLM010000060.1:0-2869 GCA_035627575.1 Caulobacteraceae bacterium
TCGCGGGTGTCGACGCCGCCCAGCGTGACCTCCGCCGTGCGGTAGCCCTCCGAGCCGACCGGCTTGACCCGCCAGCCGTTGATGGCGTCGGCCACGCGGCGCAGCGCCTTGTCCGAGAGCCCGGCCATGACTTCGGCCCCCTCGCCCGTGCCGACCGCGTCCTCGGCCACCCGCTGGGCCAGCCGCGCGGGCAGCCAGGCGGCCAGCACCGTGTGCAGCAGCCGCTTGGGGTGGGCCGCCTTCGCCGCCTTCAGGGCCTCGAACAGGTCCTCGCCCGGCGCCATGTCGACGACGATCTCCTCGCCCTCGCGCCAGTAGGACGAGATCTGCAGGATGGCCGGCCCGCTGACGCCCCGATGGGTGAACAGGATGGCTTCCTCGAACCGCTTCTTCCCGCACCCCACGATCGCCGGGTCCACCGCCACGCCGG
Organism: Caulobacteraceae bacterium; assembly: GCA_035627575.1. Classification (GTDB taxonomy): domain Bacteria; phylum Pseudomonadota; class Alphaproteobacteria; order Caulobacterales; family Caulobacteraceae; genus JAEZEZ01. Next base: position 431 of record DASPLM010000060.1, read on the forward strand.
CCAGCGGCCGGAGCCGCTCCAGCAGCCCGTGCTCGAAGGTGAGCGGCACGAGGGCCGGACGCGTCTCGGTCAGGCGCAGTCCGAACTGCCGCGCGACGTCGTAGCCCCAGGCCGTCGCGCCCATCTTGGGGATCGACTTGCCCCCGGTGGCCACCACCAGCGAGGCGCACCCCACCGGCTGGCCGCCCACGCGCATCGTGAACCCGCTCTCCGCCTTGCGGAGGCCCTCGACGCCGGCGTTCAGGCGCAGGGTCGCGCCGCCCTTGCGCATCTCCGACAGCAGCATGTCGATGATCTGCGTGGCGCTGCCGTCGCAGAACAGCTGGCCCAGCGTCTTCTCGTGCCAGGCGATGCGGTAGCGGTCCACGAGCGAGATGAAATCGTGCTGGGTGTAGCGGCTTAGCGCCGAGATGGCGAAGCGCGGGTTGGCCGACAGGAACCGGTCCGGCGCCGTGTGCAGGTTGGTGAAATTGCAGCGCCCGCCGCCGGAGATGCGGATCTTCTCGCCGGGCTTGGCGGCATGGTCGACCACCAGCACCCGCCGGCCGCGCTTGCCGGCCTCGGCCGCGCACATCATGCCGGCCGCGCCCGCGCCGACCACCACCACGTCGAACTGTTCCAGGGAAGCCTCCGCCGATCAGGACCCCAGATACAGGAAAGGCGGCCTCTTGCGAGGCCGCCTTCTGCATCCCTGCCGGCAGGAGGAGGGGGGGGAGCCGGCCGGGACATGTCGAACTTCGCCGGACGCCCCTGCAGGAGGGGGGGAGGGTCGCCGGGACGCCCCGCGTGAAGCTCGATATTCGATGCGCGGGTCCGGAGGAGGAGGAGACCGTCGCCGCGCCTGGTGTGAATGCCGTTCAGTTGCGGCCCAAATGAGGCGATCTGTGTTCGATACAGTGGCGCTGGAGGCAATTTTTCGCGCACATTCCATTGATGCGACAAGTTGTCACCAATGACCACCGGTTTCTGAAGCATGAACATGCCGCAACTGCTCCCAGGCGATCGAGGAAATCGCCGAAGGGCGACCCCGGCCAGAGCTCGCCCGGGGTCCGGCCGGGGCGCTGCGATGCGCTGGAGTTCTTCGGGGCCGGAACCCGTCCCACCCCGGACCGGTTGCCTGCAGAACACCTGCGCACTCGAGGTTGCACCATGTCCCTGCGTCCCCTCGCCGTCGTCACCGGCGGCTCCTCCGGCATCGGCTTCGAACTGGCCCGGCAGTTCGCCGAGCACGGCTACGACCTGCTCATCGCCGCCGAGAACCAGGGCCACCTGGTCGAGGCGGCCCAGGCGCTGCGGGGGCTCGGGCCGAGCGGCGCCAGCGAGGTCGAGACGCTCGCCGTCGACCTGTCCACCTTCGGCGGAACCCAGATGCTGTACGAGCGCATCAAGGCCGGCGGCCGACCGGTCGACGCCCTGGCGGCCAACGCCGGCGTCGGCGTCGGCGGCGACTTCGTCCGCGAGACCCCGCTGCAGGACGAACTGCGGATGATCGCGCTGAACATCAACCACGTGGTGCACCTGGTGAAGCTGGTCGGCCGCGACATGGTCGAGCGCGGCCAGGGCCGGATTCTGATCACCTCGTCCATCGCCGGGGTCATGCCGGGCCCGCGCGAGGCGGTCTATGCGGCCACCAAGGCGTTCCTGCTGTCCTTCTCCGAGGCCATCCGCAACGAGCTGAAGGACACCGGCGTCACCGTCACCGCCCTGCAGCCCGGGCCCACCGAGACCAACTTCTTCGAGCGCGCGGGGCTGGACGACACCCGCGTCGGCCAGAGCGACATGAAGTCCGATCCCGCCGACGTGGCGAAGGAAGGCTTCGAGGCGCTGATGGCCGGCAAGGACCACGTCGTCGCCGGGGTCATGAACAAGGTCCAGACCGGCATGGCCGCGCTCATGCCCGACAAGGGCAAGGCGGCCGTCCACGGCGAGATGACCAAGCCGGCGAGCTAACGGTTCAGCCAGGCTGCAATCCGAGGGCCCGCATCAGGCCGGCCTTGAGATCGTCGACCAGGAACGGCTTGGGCACCACGGGGCTGCTGCGCCAGCGCTCGGGGAGGCCCACGGCGCCATAGCCTGTGGAGAAGACGAACGGGACGCCGCGCTCCTGCAGCACTTCGGCGACCGGGAAGACGGGCGATCCGGCGACATTCACATCCAGCACGGCCACGTCGATCGCGCCGGCGCCCACGCGCGCCAGTGCGTCGGCGACGGTGCTCGCCACAGGCATGACATCGCACCCGAGGTCCGCAAGCATGTCTTCCAGCAGAAAGGCGACGTAGGTTTCGTCCTCCACGACGAAAACACGCCGGCCTTCCAGTTCAGGCATCATCAGTTCATCGACAGGGCGGCGGGCCAGGGGGCCTGCGGCGTCCTGCCTGAAAGTCTGCATACCAGTCCGGCCGGGGCGTAGAGGAATTCCACCGCTCCCTGCAGATCCGC
>DASPLM010000061.1:0-4940 GCA_035627575.1 Caulobacteraceae bacterium
GCCGTGAAGTCCTACCTGTTCAACTCGCAGTTGCTGGTCATGCCGGGCGAGGATCGCCTCGTCCTGGTCGCCCCGACCGAGACCGAGGAGAACCCCCGCGCCCACGCCGCCGCCCAGGCCCTGGTCACCTCCAACGGTCCCATCGGCCGGGTCGAGTACGTCGACGTACGTCAGTCCATGCGCAACGGCGGCGGCCCCGCCTGCCTGCGCCTGCGCGTGGTGCTGACCGAGGCGGAGCTGGCGGCGACCAACGGCTTCCAGCGCATGACCGAGGCGCTGTACGAGCTGCTCTGCCAGTGGGCCAGCGACCACTACCGCGACCGCCTGGTCCCGGCCGACCTCGCCGATCCGAAGCTGATCGACGAGACCCGCGCGGCGCTCGACGAATTGACCTCGATCCTGAACCTCGGCACGGATTTCTATCCGTTCCAGCGGGGGTGATCGTTTCTCCTTCTCTCTGGAGAGAAGGAGGTCCCGGCGTACCGGAGCGCGCGGCAGTGCGCGCAGGTCCACGCCGGAGGAAGAGTGTCTTCCTGAAGGCGTTGCGGGGCCGAATTCCTCGCCCTTCGACAAGCTCAGGATGAGGAATTCTACTGAACGATCCTATTCGACCTCATCCTGAGCTTGTCGACCCGAAGGGAGGCGCGGAGCAGTCAAGGGCGAGGTTGCGGCAGGCGGTCGGCCGTCTCCCACTCTTCCTCCCGCGCAAGGATCTCCGGCGCTGCCGCGCCTCCGATGCGCGGGGCCCTCCTTCTCGCCAGAGGCAAGAAGGAGAAGCCTCAGCGCAACTGCTCCAGCGCCGCCTTGAACCGCCTCGACAGCGGGGCCTCCAGCTCGCCGAGCTCCACGCACCAGTCGCCCGAGCCTTCCGGCCTCAGCCCCGTCACCCGCGCCCGGTTCACGAGCCAGGAGCGGTGGGTGCGAACGAAGCCCCTGGCGCCGAGCTCGGCCTCGATGGCCGCGAGCGGGGCGCGCATCAGCGGCGTGCGGCCGTCGTCCAGGCGGAACTCGACGTAGTTGCCGGCCGAGGTGACGGCGAGAATCCGGTCCAGCGTCACCCGGATCACCCGGCTGCCCTCGCGGATGTCGTAGAGCGTAGGGGCGGCCGCGGCCGGGGCTGGCGCAGCAAAGCGGTCCACCGCCCAGAGCACTGCGATGAAGATGGCGTAGCTGACAGCGTCCTTGCGCAGTTCGTAGACGAAGTCCCGGGTCAGGGGATCGAAGGCGTAGTCGTGGCCGAGCATGGCGTAGATCGCCACCCGCAGCACCGTGAAGCCGGCCACGTGCAGGAAGGAGAACGCCAGCAGCCCCGCCAGATGCACGAACCAGAACCGCGGCCGCAGCATGCCGGCTTCGGGGCGGCCGTACCGCCAGGCCAGCCAGGGAACCCAGAGCGTGGCGGCGATGACGAACGCGCTGGTGCCCTCCCAGATCCACGGCTCCCACGGGTCCACGTTCGGATGGTCCTCGAGCACCGTCAGCGAATTGACCACGACGATCGCGAGACTGATGGCCACGATCAGCCACCAGGTCCGGCGCAGCACCCGGCGCTCGCCGCTCGTCCCGCATAGGGCGCCGCTCGTCACAGGGGCGTCGGGCAGCGCGCGCCGCTCGTCACCGGCAGGGTTCCGGACGCCCCGGCGCGATTGTGCCGGATCGGCCGCCGCGGCGGACTGGGTCGTCTCCTCAGCCATGGACGGAACCCGTGACCCCCAACGCCGCCTCTCCCGACCGCCGCCTGGACCTCGACTGGATCCGCATCGGCGCCTTCATGCTGCTGATTCTCTACCACGTCGGCATGTTCTACGTGACGTGGGACTGGCACGTGAAAAGCCCGGCCGCCGGCCACGCCGTCGAACCGCTGATGTTCATCACCAGCCCGTGGCGCCTGACCCTGCTGTTCCTGGTCAGCGGCGCGGCGACGGCCTTCATGGCCGCGAAGATGAGCGCCGGGGCCTTCACCTGGTCCAGGCTCGGCCGGCTGGTCCCGCCGCTGCTGCTGGGCATGTTCGTGATCGTGCCGCCGCAGAGCTGGTACGAGATCCTCGAGGCCGCGCCGCAGTTGCATGAGCCCTACCTCGCCTTTTACGCAAAGTACGCCACGGCGTCGGGGAACTGGTGCGACCCGGCGAGCGGCGAGTGCCTGATCACGCCGACCTGGAACCACCTGTGGTTCGTCGCCTACCTGATCGTCTACACCCTGGTGATCGGCCTCCTGCTCGCGCTCGGTCGCGGCGCCCTGGACAAGGTCGGCGGCGGACTGGAACGGGCCCTGTCCGGCTGGGGCCTGCTGCTCTGGCCGATCCTCGCGCTGGCCCTGATGCGCCTGTTCCTGCTGCCGATGTTCGAGGTGACCCACGCCCTGGCGGACGACTGGTACAACCACGCCGTCTCCTTCTCGGCCTTCCTGCTCGGCTTCCTGATGGCGCGCCGCGAGGCGTTCTGGTCCGCCCTGTCGCGCCAGCGCTGGATCGCGCTCGGCCTGTGGGTCGCGGGCTACGCCGTCTTCACCAGCTACTACTGGGTCTACAAGGCCGACGACACGGTTCCCCCGGACGGCCTGCGCGAGATCATGCGCGTGGTCTTCGCTCTCCAGACCTGGTGCGCCATCGCCGCCATCATCGGCTTCGGCCGGCTGTGGCTGACCGGGGACGGCTCGGTTCGCCGCTACCTGACCGACGCCATCTTCCCGTTCTACATCGTCCACCAGACCCTGATCGTGGTCCTGGCCCATCATCTCGCCAAGCTGGGCCTGCCGCTCGTCGTCGAGGTCCCGCTGCTGATCGGGTTGACCTTCGCCGGCTGCTTCGCGACCTACGAGATCGTGCGCCGCGTCGGCTTCCTGCGGCCGTGGTTCGGTCTGAGGAGCCGGTCGCGTACGGCCACGGTTGCGGCTAGGGTCCCGCAGAACGCCTGAACTCCTGGAGCGCCGCCGTGAGAACCATCGCCATCTGGTCGGCGCTGATGAGCTACGCCATCACCCTGGCAGTGGTCGTGGCCGGGGGCGCCGCCTACCCCGGCTACGACCACGTCGGCCAGTACATCAGCGAGCTTGGCGCGACCGGCGCCCCCCACGCGCGGCTGGTCGGCTGGGGCGGCTTCGTGGGCGCCGGCCTCTTGCTGACGGTGTATGCGATCGCGGCCTGGCTGGCCCTGCCCCGCTCGACGGCCGGGACAATCGGCTTCGCGCTGATGGTCCTGTTCGCCTTGGGGCTGCTGTTCGGCGGCGTCTATCCCTGCGACGTCCGCTGCGGCTCGGAGACCCCCAGCCCCTCGCAGAGGATGCACGACCTGTGGGGCGGCGCGGGCTATCTCACGGCGCCCTTGATGCTGGTCCTGCTGGGCGTGGCGGCGAAGCGCTGGCCGGGCGGCGGGTTCCTGTTCCCCCTGGGCCTCGTGTCGGCGGCGGTCACGGCCGTCGCCTTCGTGGTCATGGTCGAGGCGGGCGAGTATCGCGGGCTGGCGCAGCGGATTCTGGAAGTCGCCGTCGCCGCCTGGGTCATGGGGTCGTTGGTCGCGCTGCGCCGCCGTCCCGCCGCGACCTCGGCCGCCTAGCTCGCCCTGGCGAAGCGCCCGCCCGCGTGGGCATAGGCCTGGGTCCCGCGGGTATGGACCTTGTCGGTGGGCAGGATGGTCTCGATCGGCAGGTCCGGCGCGTCCTTGAGGCGCGCGTAGATGGCGCCGAAGTCCTTGGTCGTCTCGGCCAGCAGGCTGCCCAGCGAGGGGATGACGAAGTAGACCTGCTGGAAGTCGTCGATGCGGTACAGCGTGCGCATCACCCGCTCCAGGTCGAAGCCCAGGCGGTTCGGCGAAGGATCCTCCAGCGAGAAGATGCTCTCCGTCTTGGATGAGACGATGCCCGCGCCGTAGATGCGCAGGCCTTCGGGGGTGTCCATCAGGCCGAACTCGACCGTGTACCAGTAGAGCCGCGCCAGGTTCTGCAGCTGGCCCAGGCCCAGCGCCCGGGCCCCGCCCTGGCCGTAGGCCTGCATGTAATCGGCGAAGGTGGGGTCGGTCAGCATCGGCACGTGGCCGAACACGTCGTGGAAGACGTCCGGCTCCTGGATGTAGTCGAGCTGCTCGGGCTTGCGGATGAACTGCCCCGCCGGAAAGCGGCGGTTGGCCAGGTGGTCGAAGAAGACCTCGTCGGGCACCAGGCCCGGCACCGCTACGACGGTCCAGCCGGTCAACGCCTGCAGCGCCTCGTTCATCTTCCGGAAGTCGGGGATGCCGCCGCCGTGCAGGTCCAGCACGTCCAGGCCGCGCATGAACTGGTCCGAAGCGCGGCCGGGCAGGATCGCCATCTGCCGCTCGTACAGCGTCACCCAGGTGCGGTGCTCGACGTCGGTGTAGTTCTCCCAGCCCTGGGGGATGGTCCAGTCGGCGGCGGCGCCCGGCGGAGGGCTGTCGAAGACGTGCTCGAAGTCGGCCATGGCGTGCGCCCCGGCTGGAATGAATGGGTCGGCGGGTAAGTAACGCGTGAGACGCCCGGGCAGAACCCTCCTCCCCTGTTCGCGGCAGCGAACGGGGGAGGTGGCGCGTAGCGCCGGAGGGGGCGGGCGGCCGCCGCGGGTGTCAGGTTTTCTCCACGAACCTCACGAACCCACACGAACGAGGTCAGTCCCGCTCCGCCAACCCAAGGACGCGCCCGCGGCGCGTCGAAACGATCGAGTACTCTTCGCGCGACCCGTTCGTGCTGTTCGTGTGGTTCTGGGATTCTCTTGCTCGGACGGGGCCAGGTCCCGCCCCCTCCACCACTTCGTGGTCCCCCTCCCCCGCTATGCGAGGGAGGAGAAGGGCCTCAGTGCACCGCGCGGGGCTTGGGGCGGTAGCGGCCGTGGTCGAAGCCGGAGAAGACCAGTTCGGTCTGCGGATGGGCCACCGGCTTGCCGCTGTCGTCGGGCAGCAGGTTCTGCTCCGAGACGTACGCCACGTACGAG
>DASPLM010000062.1:0-11907 GCA_035627575.1 Caulobacteraceae bacterium
ACGGCGGCCAGCCTGATCGGACCGTCGATCAGGTCGTTGAACTCATCAAGCGCCTCGGCCGGCACCCAAAGCTCCCGGTGGACCGCCGCAGCCCCGGCCGTCTGCACGGGCCAGCGGTCGGTGGGATCACCGGTCATATCCATTTCGAGCACGTAGCCGACGCGGCCGGGCTCGTGCTTCGAATTCCAGTCGCGGGCGATCTGCGCTGCGTACTCGAAGTTCATCACCGGATAGAAGATCGGTTGCTCCGGCAGCCGCGGCGGAAAGCGTCGCCATCCGCTGTCAGCTATGAGCGCCAGTTCCGCCTCTCCGACGGGACGATAGAGCGTCACGCGTCCCATCAGGCGGGCTCCTGCTGGGTGATGCAGTGGAAGGATCCGCCGCCCGTGAGGATGGCGATGGAGGGCAGGCCGATCACCTGGCGCTCCGGGAACACCCCCTGCAGCGCCTCGATGGCCAGGCGGGCGGCGGTCTGGTCGCCGTAGGTCGGCACGATCACCGCGCCGTTGGCGATCAGGAAGTTCATGTGCGAGGCGGGGATGACCTGCTTGTCCTCGCCCTCGATGCGGCCAGGCGAGGGGATCCGCAGCACCTGCAGCGCGCCGCCGCGGGCGTCGGTCATGGCCGCCAGCATGCGCGCGGTCTCGTCGTAGATCCCGGCGTTGGGGTCGCCCAGGCCCCAGGCGATGGGGCAGGCCACCACGCCCGGCGCGACGAAGCGGGCAAGGTTGTCGACGTGGCCGTCGGTGTGGTCGTTCCGCAGCCCGTCGCCCAGCCACAGCAGCTTGCGCGCGCCGAGAGCCCCGGACAGCGCCTCGGCCGCGCGGGTCTCCGACCAGTCGCGGTTGCGGTTGGGATTGAGCAGGCACTGGCGCGTGGTCAGCACGGTGCCGAAGCCGTCGTGGTCCAGCGCGCCGCCCTCGAGCACGAAGTCGCGTTCGTCCAGCGGCGCGCCGGCGGCGGCGGCGATCTGGCCCGCCACCTCGTCGTCGTGGGGCAGTTCGTACTTGCCGCCCCAGCCGTTGAAGTTGAAGCCGACGGCGACGTCGGCCTCGGCGTCCTTGACGAAGATGGGGCCGGTGTCGCGCAGCCAGATGTCGCCGAACAGGCCGCGCACGATCTCGACCGTCGTGTCCCCCAGCGCCTCGCGCGCTGCGCTCTCCGCCTCGTCGCCGTGGACCAGCAGACGCACGCGCTCCTTGCCGGGACCGGCGAGGGCGCGGGCCAGGGCGGCGACCTCCTCGCGAGCCTCGGCCAGGTCTTCCGCCCACAGGTCGCCATGGCTGGGCCAGCCCAGCCACATGGCCTTGTGCGGCGCCCACTCGGCGGGAACGATACGGCTCATGGCGAACCCCGGTTGAAGAAGCGCGCGAAAATGGGCGCCCGGGGGGGCAGGGTCAAGCGCGGTGCGGCGTTGTGGGCGCGACGGGGCGTGGGCGCGGGCACGGCCTTCAGCGGGCCCAGGCGTTCGACCGACCAAGGCTGCACCCTACCCCGGCCGAGGTCCGTCCCGGACCGACCCCGCCATTCTTCTCTTGGTGGATGCTGGCTCCGGCGGGGAGAAGAATGCCTCCTTCCCAATCGCGCCGCCGTTGGAATGGAGGACTGACGGGCCCGGCCCCGTTCCACCCTTCTCTCTTCAGAGAGAAGGAGGGCCCCACGCACCGGAGGCGCGGAGCGCCGGAGGTACTCGCGTGGGAGGAAGAGTGGGGGCGGCTGGCCGTCTGCCACGACCTCGTCCTTCGACAGGCTCAGGATGAGGTCGATTGGGGTCGTTCAATAGAACCTCCTTATCCTGAGCTCACCCCTCCTGCACGCCGGCCTTCCCGTGGGCCACCACGTAGCGCTTGTAGTTCGAGAAGGACGGGTTCCTGTCCCAGATGCCGCTGGCCGCGCGCATGTCGATGGTCCAGCGCTCGGGCGTGATCTCGGCGCCCGCCCAGCCGTGGACCCGGTCGTCGTAGAACTTGATGTGGTGATTGCCCGGCTCCTCGGCGATCAGCCGGTTGATCCGGTCGTGGTTGTAGGAGTGGGTGGTGATGGAGCTGGTGACGAACTCCGTCGCGATCACCGGACTGTCAGGCTTGGCGTAGTCGCTGCGGACGTCCGCGGCGATGAAGGCGTGCATGTCGCCGCCGACAATGACCACATCCTGCTTCCCCCGCTTGACCAGGGCGTCGAGGATCTCCTGCCGGGCGGCGGGATAGGCGCTCCAGCCGTCCTGGTAGGCGCCGGGCTCGCCCTGCGGCGTCTTCTGGAACAGGTGGCCGAACAGGGTGGGCTGGACGATCGATGTCCAGCGGGTCGGACCCCGCGTCAGGGTGGTGTTCAGCCAGTACTCCTGATCAGGCCCCAGGATGGTGCGGGACGGGTCCTGGATCTCGGCGCAGGCCTTAACCCCGGTCCGCCAGCGCTGCGGGTCCACGCAGGGCCGCGGCGCACGGTACTGGCGGGTGTCCAGCAGGACGAACTGGACCAGATCGCCGGCGATGAGCTGCTGGTACAGCCGCATCTCGCCCCGGGTCAGCATGGAGCGGCGCGAGATCGGCAGGTTCTCGAAATAGGCCTGATAGGCGGCCGCGCGGCGGGCCGGGAAATCGGCCTGCATGGCCGGATTGGCGGCGACCATGGCGGCGTAGTCGTTCTCGACCTCGTGGTCGTCCCAGATGAAGGCCCAGCTGGTGGTCGCGTGGGCGGCCTGCAGGTCCGGGTCCAGCTTGTAGACCGCGTGGTGGGCCCGGTACTCGTCCAGCGTCCTGGCCTCCAGCACCCCGTGCCGGCGGATCTGCGGACCCCAGCTCGACTCGTAGATGTAGTCGCCGAGATGGAGGATCAGGTCCGGGTCCCAGCGGACCATGTCGCGGTAGGGCGTGAAGTAGCCCTGCTCGAAGTGCTGGCACGAGGCCCAGGCCATCCGGAAGCGGTCCAGTGGAGCGCCCGCCGCCGGCAGGGTCTTGCCGCGGCCGGCGGGGCTGCGCACGCCGCCGGCTTCGAAGCGGTACCAGTAGGGCCGGCCGGGCTCGAGCCCGGTCAGCTCGATGTGGACCGAATGCCCGCGCTCGGGATGGGCGGTGGTCTCCCCGGCGCGCACCACGGTCTTGAAGCCGGCGTCCGCCGCCAGCGTCCACTTCACCGCCACCGCCTGGTCGCCGATGCCGCCGTCGGCTTCGAACGGCTCGGGCGCGAGCCGCGTCCAGATGACGAAGCCGTCGGCCGTCGGATCGCCCGACGCCACCCCCAGCTTGAAGGGATCGCCGGAGAAGCTGACCGGCGTGGCCGCGCGGCTGCCACTGGCGTTGAGGAAGGCGGACGCCCCGGCGGCGAGGGCGAGCGCGTGCGAGAAGGCGGCGCGGCGGGTGAGACTCATAACGGCCCGGAAGAATGGGATCGAAACGAAAAAGGGGCGGCCCGTCGCCGGACCGCCCCCGTTTCTAGTGCCTGTACGTGACGCTTAGAAGCGCGCGCGCAGCGTCAGCGTAACCGTCCGGGGCGCACCGACCGAGTAGGACGGGGCCGAAGCCGACTTCAGTTGGCCCGGGTAGCCGGCGTACGGCGCGTAGGCGACGGCGTTTTCACGGCTGGAGATGCTGCCGAGGTACTCTTCGTCGAACAGGTTGATGACGTTCAGCTGAACGTACGACCCTTCATAGCCGAGGTTGTCGAGCTTGAAGCGGGCCTCGGCGTCGACCGTCACGTAGGAGTCGGTCTGTTCGTCGTTCACGTCGGTGGACCAGCGCTCGCCGACGTACTTGGCCTGGGCGCCGAGCGAGAACCACTCGGTGTCGTAGTAGGCGCGGGCGGCGAACTGCCATTCCGGCGTTTCCACCAGTTCCTTGCCCTTGGTGGGCAGGACGCCGGGGACCGGAGCCAGCGGACCGGCCGAGCCATCCGGATCGTAGGCCTGCAGGGCGATGTTTTCCTGCAGCTCGCTGTCGATGTAGGAGGCAGAGCCGTAGAGCGAGAAGGCCTCGGTGACCTGCCAGCCCAGTTGGCCGTCCACGCCCCACATCTCCACCGCGCCGACGTTGCGGTCGACGAAGCCGCCGATCTCGTCGTCGTACGAGGAGACGATGCGGTTGCTGTAGTCCGTCGTCCAGATCGCCGTCGAGGCGATCAGGTTCTCGCCCTGGTAGCGGTAGCCCAGGTCGAAGGACTCGGTCTTCTCGGCCTCGACGTCGAGGTTGAGAATCTCACCCTGCAGCGGACCGGCGCCATCGGGATCGTCGGCGCGGCCGATGGTGTAGAGGTTGTCGGTGCGGGGGGCCGACAGGCCCTCGGCGTAGCTGACGTAAACGACGTGGTTGTCGCTCAGACGGTAGGTAAGGCCGGCGTTCGGCAGCACGTCGTCGAACTCGACTTCACGCGAGTAGGGCGCGATGTACTGGCCCGAGGCGCCGGGGAAGGTGACGTTGCCGGTCACATTCGCCACCGGGGTGCCCGCACCGTCCGTGCACCACACACTGCTGCTGCCGTCGCGCGACCAGCAGTACTGGTTCAGCTCGCGCTTGAAGAATGGCGCGCGCAGGCCGAGCGCCAGGGTCATGCGCTCTTCCATGAACTGGCCGCGGTACTCGACCGAGTACTGGTTCAGTTCGGCGACGGAAGCCCGGTCGCGGCCCTGCAGGTAGGCGCCGTCGGCGGTCAGGACGGCGCCGCCGCCCACGCCCGGCTTGCCGCCGAACACGTTGATCGGGTTGCCGTCGGGGCTGAGGAAGGCGTACTCGCCCGTCTGGCGGTGCTTGCCGTGGTCCCAGGTGTAGGCGAAGCGCAGGCGGTGATTGTCGTTGACGTCCCAGATCAGCGAGGAGGTCAGGCCGACCCGGTTCGTGTTGGTGGTGTTCGGGGTGTAGAGGCGAACCTTGTCAACGATATCGCCGTCACCGTTCAGGTCGACGCCGGCGAGGCCCGAGAGGCCGCGCAGACGGCTGTCGGTTTCCTCGACCGAGGTCGTGCCGCCGCCGTTGGCCAGGGTATACTGGTAGTACGGGTCGAAGGTGAAGATCAGGCTGTCGCTCAGCGACTTGCGGAACTGGGCGCGCACGTTGCCCGTATCGGACGGGTTGATGCGCAGGGCGTAGTAGCTGGTGCAGCTGGCCGGATCGTTCGGGTTGGAGGAGCTGCCGGAGTCGTCGTCGGTGCGGCCGGCGGCGTCGGGCGTCGTGTCGCGCACGCAGGTGGAGAAGTTCTCGAGATCGGGGTCCGCCTTCCACTGGGCGAGCGTCGGGTTCCGGTAAAAGTCGTTGCGGTTCTCGTTCCAGTGCGCGGCCAGGCTGACGAAGTCGCCGCCGCCCAGGTCGTAGAAGACCCGGCCGTTGAACTGCTTCTTCTGCAGGTTGCCCGGTCCCTTGAACTTGTCATAGCCGGTGTAGGAGGCCGAGAACCAGGCCGAGAGGTCTTCGACGCCGGCCAGGGCGCCCGTGTTCACCAGGCCGAAGATGCGGCCGTAGTTGTTCTCGCCGGCGCTGCCCTGCAGCATGACGCCGAAGTCCTGGCTGGGACGGAGCGTCAGGTAGTTGACGGTGCCGCCGGTGGCCGAGGCCGTGGGGCTGTCGACGTCGGTGGTGCCGAGGTTGACCGTGGCGCGCTCGATCAGCTCCGGGTCCATCTGCTGGTTGCCGTAGATGGCGTAGTTGCCGGTGTCGTTCAGCGGGATGCCGTCGAAGGTCAGCGACACGCGGTTGCCGTCGAAGCCGCGCATGCGCAGGTTGCCGCCCGACGAGCCGTAGGCGTCGTTGTTGGTGTAGTTGACGCCCGGGACCAGGTTGATCGTCTGCAGGATCGACTGGCCGGGCGTCTGGGTGGCGATGAACTCCTGGGTCACGGTCGAGCGCGACTTCGGGGCCTGTTCCGCGGCGATCGCGCCGTCGATGGTCGGCAGGCCGCGCGAGGCGGTGACGACCACCTCTTCGACTTCGGTCGATTCCTGGGCCTGGGTGCCGCTGGACTGGGCCGAAGCCTGGGTGGCGAGCAGCAGCCCGCCGGTCAGGGCCGTGGTCGCCCAAACCAAACGCTTGAAGTTCATCTCGAAGATCCCCGTGGTTGGACACTGCGGGGGAGAAGGAGGTGGCGCCCGCCGCGTCTGCTTGACGGGACGCTCTAGAAGCCCTCGGCGACACATTTGTGAAGAACTGATGCTGTCGCAGATGCGCTTCTATGCCGTTGCGTGTCCGCCACACCACGCTTTCGGGGGATGACCTGGGGATAAGCCGCCGCCTCTTGCGACGAGGCGCCGCAGGCGAGCCCTAACGGCCCCACACCGCCCGCAGCCGAGCGTCGCGGCCGCAGCCCTCGCGGTAGAGCCGGTAACGCAGCGGATTCTTCTTGTAGTAGTCCTGGTGGTAGGTCTCGGCGGGCCAGAAGGCGGCGGCCGGGCGGATCGGCGCCTTCATCGTTCCGCTCTTCAGCCGCCCCGCCGCCTGGGCGCGCGAAGCCTCCGCCGCCGGGCGTTGCGCCGGGGTAACGAACACTGCGGGCGCGTAGGAGGAGCCGCGGTCGCAGAACTGGCCGCCGAGGTCGGTCGGATCGATTGTCGGCCAGAAACGATCGACGAGGGCGCGATAGCTGATCCGCGCGGGATCGTAGGTGACCCGGACCGCCTCGACGTGGCCGGTGCGGTCGGACGACACCTGCTCATAGGTCGGATTGCGGGTGGCGCCGCCGGTGTAGCCGGACTGGGCGCTGACCACGCCTGGGACCTTCTCGAAATCAGCCTCGGTGCACCAGAAGCAGCCGCCGGCGAAGATCGCCGTCTCCAGCTTTCGTGGCGGGGCCGGCTGGCCGCAGGCGCCCGTGGCGATCAGGCCGAGCGCGAGCGCGAGGCTGGAGACGAGGAGGCGGCGCGTGGTCATCGCAAGGCTCCGGAACCGCGGACGATCGCACCCTACCCTTTTCCCGCCGGTCCCATCACCCTCGCCGCGGGTGAAAACGAAAGAGCCCGGGGTTCCCCCCGGGCTCTCCGTTGGTCTCGTTACGCGGATCGTACGGCTTAGAAGCCGATGTCGATCGTGGCGCGACGGTTGAGCGGCTCCTTGACGCCGTCGCCGGTGGCGACCGCAGGCATGGATTCACCCTTCCAGTCGACCGACAGGATCGAGCCATTGACGCCCATGCCGACCAGCGCGTCGGCGACGGCTTTCGCGCGGCGCTCCGACAGGCGGACGTTGTAGGCGGCGGAGCCCGAGGTGTCGGCGTGGCCGACGACGACGACGCGGGTGGCGTTGCCGTTGTTGGCGTAGCTGGCGGCTTCCGAAACCACCGTCTGGGCTTCCGGCGTCAGGATGTACTGATCGAACGGGAAGTAGACGATGAACTCGCGCGCTTCAGCCACCGGCGGCGGCGGAGGCGGCGGGGGCGGAGGCGGCGGCGGCGGGGGCGGCGGCGGCGGCGGCGGCGGCGGGGGCGGCGGCGGCGCGTCAGCGCCGAAGGCCCAACGCAGACCCAGGGTCACCGAGTGATCCTTGTACTCGACCGGGATGTCGAATCCGCTGGTGGAGTCGCGGACCTCGTACTCGCCGCCGTCGAAGTAGCGGTAGGTCAGGTCGAGGTTGGTGCGGTCGCCGAGCGCCCACGCGAAGCCGGCCAGGGCCTGCCACGCGAAATCGGTGTCGTCGTCGTCGATCGTGATCGGGGTCAGCGGCTCGAGCGCGTCGACCGCGCCCTTGGACATGCCGGCGCCCAGGCCGACGAACGGACGGAACGAGGAGTCGGGCATGAAGTCATAAATGACATTGCCCATCACGCTCCAGACTTTGACTTCACCGTCGATGCCGGCCTCTTCGATGTCGCTCGGGCGGTAGCCGCCTTCGAGCTCGAAGCGCCAGGACGGGTTGAAGCGGTAGCCCAGACGGGCGAACCCGGCCCAGCTGTTCTCCAGGTCGAAGTCAGCGCTGGCGACTTCGGCGTCGGGCCAGTGGTAGCCCAGATCGATTGCGCCGTACCAGCCGTCCGGCTCGGCCTGGGCGGCGCCAGCCGCGAACATCGCGGCGGCGGCGACGCCCGCCATCCATTTCAGTTTCATGAGTAGAGCCCTCTGTTGCCCTCGAAGCGCAGCCGAGAACCCTCGGCCTGCGACGACTTATAGCAGCGTCATCTTGCCGCGGTAGTGTCAAGTTGGCCACACAACACGGCTAAGTTCGGCGAAAAGTGGCAGAAAAATGACGGAATGTCAGTCCAGCGTGGTCCGGTAGCGGGCCATCGCCAGCAGCGTGATGGCGACCACGAAGGCGAGCAGGGCCGCTAAGCTTGGCCATAACTCGGCGACGCCGAGGCCCTTGAGCAACGCGCCGCGCACGACTCTGAGGAAGTGAGTGACGGGGATCGCCTGGCCGATCGCCTGAGCCCAGTCAGGCATGCCGCGGAACGGAAACATGAAGCCGGACAGCAGGATCGACGGCAGCAGGTAGAACACCGACATCTGCATCGCCTGCAGCTGGCTGCGCGCCGCCGTCGAGATCAGGAAGCCCAGCGCCAGGCTGCCGACGATGAACAGCAGAACGCCCAGCACGAGGGCGTCCCAGCCGCCCTGGAAGGGGACCTGGAACAGCCCACGGGCGAGGACCAGGATAACCGTGGTCTGCAGGACGCCGATGCCGACGTACGGCGCCAGCTTGCCGACCATGACCTCGATCGGCCGCACCGGCGTGGCCAGCAGGGTCTCCATGGTGCCGCGCTCCAGTTCGCGGGTCATGCCCAGGGCGGTCATCATCACCAGGGTCATGGTCAGCACGACCCCGAGCAGGCCGGGCACGATGTTGTGCGCGGTGACGGCTTCCGGATTGTAGCGGGGATGGACCACCACCTCGAAGGGCTGGGCGGCGGCGCGGGGCTGCAGGGCGCCCGTGAGATCCGCCTGCAGCGCCGTCCGCGGCAGCTGGGCCAGGGCCGCCGCGGCCCCGCCCGTGGCGGCCGGGTCGGAGGCGTCCGCCTCGACCAGGATCTGCGGGCGGTCGG
Source organism: Caulobacteraceae bacterium (assembly GCA_035627575.1). Taxonomy (GTDB): domain Bacteria; phylum Pseudomonadota; class Alphaproteobacteria; order Caulobacterales; family Caulobacteraceae; genus JAEZEZ01. The sequence continues at coordinate 8,950 of DASPLM010000062.1, forward strand.
CGCGCACCAGGCGCCGGCTGAAGTCCGGCGGGATGGTCAGGGTGAACTGCACCCGCCCCCGCTCCAGCGCCTCGTCGAGCTCGGCCGGCGATGCCGCGACCTCGGTGATCTCGAAGTAGCCGCTGCGCTCCAGCGCCCCCAGGATCGAGCGGGAGAAGGTCCCGTTGTCCTGCACGTAGACCGCCATGGGCAGCTGGCGCGGGTCGGAATTGATGGCGTAGCCGAACAGCAGCAGCTGCAGGATCGGCATGGCCAGGATCATGGCGTAGGTCAGCCGGTCGCGGCTGAGCTGGATGAACTCCTTGGCCATCACGGCCAGGATGCGGGTCCAGGACAGGCCGTTCACCACACGTCCTCCTGGCGGTTCATCAGGTGGATGAACACGTCTTCCAGCGTAGGCTCGGTCTCCCGCCAGACCAGCGGCGGCTTGCGCCACGGCGCGATGGCCGCCTCCAGCGCGGCGCGGTCGGTTCCGCTGACGTGCAGGGCGAGGCCGAACGGCGCACTCATCTCGACGCCGGGCCGGGCGGCGATCTCGCCGGCCAGGCGATCCGCGCCGGGGCCCTCGGCGCGGAAGGTGACCAGGTTCGAGGCCCCGATCACCTGTTCCGCCGTGCCGCGGGCGATGAGGCGGCCGTAGGCGATGTAGGCGATGTCATGGCAGCGCTCGGCCTCGTCCATGTAGTGGGTCGACACCATGACGGTCATGCCCTGGCCGGCGAGGGCGTGAATCTCATCCCAGAACGCGCGTCGCGCCTTCGGATCGACGCCGGCGGTGGGCTCGTCCAGCAGCAGCAGGCGCGGCTCGTGCAGAATGGCGGCGGCCAGGGCGAGGCGCTGCTTCCAGCCGCCGGACAGCTTGCCGGCCGCCTGGCTCCGGCGGTTCTCCAGCCCCAGCCGCTCCAGCGCGGTCCGGACCCGCTCCTCGCGCCGGTCGAGACCGTGGACTCGGGTGACGAACTTCAGGTTCTCCTCGATGGTCAGGTCGTCGTAGAGCGAGAACTTCTGCGTCATGTAGCCGGTGCGCAGCTTGATCTCGCGAGCCTCGCGGCGGAAGTCGTAGCCCAGGACCCGCCCCTCGCCGCTGTCGGGCGTGAGCAGGCCGCACAGCATGCGCAGGGTGGTGGTCTTGCCCGAACCGTTGGGCCCGAGGAAACCCGTGACCCGGCCCTCCTCCACCTGGACGGAGACGTCGTTGACGACGTGCTTGTCGCCGAAGCGCTTGTTCAGGCCGGCGACGTCGACGGCGAGGGTCACCGCCCGGCGCCTTCGCCCAGCGGGCTCACGTCGACGGGGAGCCCCGGCGTCAGCGCCCGCGGCCGGTCGGGTCGCGCCTCGACGAGGAACACCAGCTTGTCGCGGCTTTCGCGGCTGTAGATCACCGGCGGAGTGTACTCGGGACGTGGGCTGACCCAGCTGACCGTCGCGTCCTGCCCTTTCCCGCAACCGTCGCAGCCGAAGTGGATGCGCGCGCCCGGGCGATAGCGGTTCACCTCGGTCTCGGGGACGTAGAAGCGCACCTTGACCCGATCGTCGGGCAGCAGGGCGACCACCGGCTGGTTCGCCGGCGCCCATTCGCCCCGCTGGAAGAACACGTCCTCGATGCGCGCCGCGGTCGGCGCGACGGGGGTCAACTGTCGCAGGCGCGCGGCGGCCTCGTCGAGTCCCGCACCGGCCTGGCCCGCGCGGGCGGCCGCCGCCCTCGCCTGGTCCTCGCGGGCCCCCAGTTCGCCGACGTCGAGGCGGCTTTCCGTCTCGCGCAGCTGCGCACGGGCAGTATCGAGTTCGGCGCGCGCCTCGTCGAGCCGGGCGCGGCTGTACCAACCCCGGTCGGCCAGGGTCTTCACGCGGCGAAAAACAAGTTCGGCCTCGCGCAGGCGGGCCTGGGCGGCCTGCCTTTGAGCGTCGACGACGGCCTGCTCCTGCGGCCGCTGGCCCTTGAGGGCGTCCCGCGCCTGGGCCTCGGCCGCCTCGAGCGCGGCGCGCGCCTGCGCAGCCTGAGCCGCGGCGGTTCCCGGATCGATCTGGAACAGGGGCGCGCCCGCCGGCACCCGGTCGCCCTCGCGCACCCGTACGGCCGTCACCGCGCCCGACACCGGCGCGGAAAGGTAGAGGGTCTCGGCCTCGATATAGCCCGAAAGCGCACGCGGACCGCCGCGCGGCCAGAGCCACCAGACAATGACGGCGACGGCGACCAGGACGAGCAGGGCGATGACCGCGCGGGGAGGCCTATGCATGGGGACCCTCCTGCCGGGCCAGCAGCCCCGCGAGCACGGTCTCCACGTGCTGGGCCGCGAGGGCCTCGATATCCACGGGCTCGGCCCCGATCGGCTCCATCACCTCGCGCCAGATCAGGCCCATGAGCAGAGGCCCGACGAGGGAGAAGGCGCAGGCGCGCGGATCGCCCGGGCGCAGTTCGCCCTGCTCCTGGGCCCGCTGGATGCGACGGGACAGGGCGCCCAGCGCCGGCGTGATCACCTCCGCGTGCCAGTGGCGCGCCAGTTCGGGGAAGTTGCGGCTCTCGCCGATGACCATCTTGGCGACCTTTCCGGCGCCCGTGGCCACGAGCATCTGGGCAGCACGGGGCAGCAGCATCCGGGCGAGCTCCGCGAAGGAGCCCGGCCAGCTCTCGGCGAACGCGGCTATGGCCGCGACGTTCGGCGCCACAGCGTCCCGCACGACGGCGCGGAACAGGTCCTCCTTGGTCTCGAAGTAGAGGTAGAGGGCGCCCTTGCTCACCCCTGCGCGGCGCGCGATCTCGTCCAGCCGCGCAGCCGCGAAGCCCTTCTCGGCGAACACGGCGAAGGCCGCCTCGACGATCTCCGCCGGCCTGGCTTCCTTGCGCCGTCGCCACTTCGGTTCGCCCGGCCCGAGCATCGTTGCTCCAGTTGATGACTGACCGGTCAGTTATTATCAGCGGCGCAGGGGGCTGTAAAGAACGTCGTTCTGGGGAGTCCG
>DASPLM010000063.1:0-3055 GCA_035627575.1 Caulobacteraceae bacterium
CGACTTCGGCGCGCTCGACGTGCACTTCGACCTCTGGAAGGGCGAAAGCGACGCCGACGCCTACGTCCCGGCCATGGTCGAGGACCTCAAGGCCAAGGGCCTCGCCGTGCCGGACCAGGGCGCCCTGGTGGTCCACGTCGCCCGCGAGGACGACAGGAAGAAGCTGCCGCCGCTGCTGGTGCTCTCCTCCGAGGGGTCCGCCATGTACGGCACCACCGACGTGGCCACCATCGTCCAGCGCCGGGAGGAGCAGGCGTTCGACCTGGTGCTCTACGTGGTCGACGCGCGCCAGGGCGACCACTTCGAGCAGGTGTTCCGCACGGCCATGCTGGCCGGCTACGCCGCCGAGGGCGCGCTGGAGCACCTGGGCTTCGGCACCATGAACGGGCCGGACGGCAAGCCCTTCAAGACCCGGGCGGGCGGCGTGCTCAAGCTCGGCGACCTGATCGAGATGACCCGCGAGAAGGCGCGCGAGCGCCTGCGCGAGGCGGGCCTGGGCGCCGAGCTCAGCCCCGAGGAGTTCGAGGACACCGCGCACAAGGTGGCCGTTTCGGCGCTGAAGTTCTCGGACCTGTCGAACTTCCGCGGCACCTCCTACGTCTTCGACCTCGACCGCTTCACCAGCTTCGAGGGGAAGACGGGGCCCTATCTGCTGTACCAGTCGGTGCGGATCAAATCCCTGCTGCGCAAGGCGGCGGGCGAGGGCGCGACCTCGGGCGACATCGTCGTCGGCGAGGCGGCCGAGCGCGAGCTGGTGCTGACGCTGGACGCCTTCGAGGCCGCGCTGGCCGACGCCTACGACAAGCGCGCGCCGAACTACATCGCCGAGCACGCCTATCGCGTGGCCCAGAGCTTCTCGAAGTTCTACGCCGCCTGCCCGGTGCTGGCCGCCCCCGACGCCGCCACGCGAGCCTCGCGCCTGCGCCTGGCCGAGACGACCCAGCGCCAGCTGGACGTGGCGCTGGGCCTCCTGGGCATCAGCGTGCCGGAGCGGATGTAGGTCTCTCCGCCCGCCTCAGTGCTTGGCGGGCGGCGGGATCATGGGCGAGAGGGCGGCGATGACGGCCACGGCGTCGTTCGTCGCCTCGACCGGAAAACCCGGGTCGCCCGGGTTGCCGAAGCGCACCAGCGTCGCGTTCAGCTGCTTGCGCGTCGGCGCCAGGACGAAACCGGTGTAGCCCCGTTTCCGCGCCACCAGGGCGCAGTGCAGCATCAGGGCCTCGCTGACCTGCGAGCCGTAGAGGTCGCCGATGTAGACGAACTCGCCGTTGTGCTTCTCCTTGCCCGTGCGCTTGGTCACATAGCTGGGCTTGTCCACCTTCCACACGCGCCGCGATGCGCCGGAGAAGGTGTCGCCGCGGGTGTAGGGCCGGATGCCGCTGTAGAGCAGGGCGACCGCGTCGCGCTTCTCCGCCAGGGCCCCCGTCTTGGCGGCCAGCGCCTCGGCCAGGACGGCGTCGGGATCCCTGGCCAGGGAGCCGGTCAGCTCGGCGGGCGAGGCGCCGGCGCGCAGCCGCTTCGCGATCACGGCCACGGCCGGCGCGGACGGCGCCATCCAGCGCGACCGGGCGGTGAAGGCGCGGCGGGCCTCTTCGGCCTTGCCTTCGGCCGAGAGCCGCACGACGGCCTGGAAGTCGAGCAGTTCCTCGGCGCGGCTGACGCCGGCCTGGTCGTTCAGCGCCTCGCCGGTCTTCATCAGGCGGTCGACCTCGGCCCTGGCCTCGGCGGCCAGCGCGTTCGCCTTGGCCATGTCTCCGCCCAGGGCGTAGGAGAGCGCCCGGCGGGCGGTGAAGGCGGGGGGATCCGGTTCCTTGTCGGTGCGGAAGCCGTCGTAGATCTGCATCAGCGCCTCGACGTCGCGCGCCGATCCCAGCCAGTCGCCGGCCCACTCCCGGTCCGTCGCCCGCGATGTGAGCGAGGCGGGGTACATGCGCACCAGCCGTTCGTAGAAGTCGACCTTGGCAGGCGTCATCTCGGCGGTGAGGCCGATGTACTGCTCGGCGCGGGCCAAGTTCATCAGGTCGAAGGGCGCGGCGGCCACCATCTTCAGGGCGACCTCCTCGGCCTCGGCGCCGCGGCCCAGCCGCGCCAGGGCGGCGGCTTCGATCTCGAGGGCGCCCAGCCCGATGCCGGCGCGGAAGCCCCGGTCGTGGAGCTTCTCCGGCGCCAGGCCGGGGACGGAGCGCGCATCCGCCAGCGCCGCCTCGGGATTCTTGGCCTCGATGTGGTGCACCGCGCGCGCCAGCGTCAGCTGCACGCGACGGATGTCGTTGGGCTCTTCCGCCAGGGCCTCCGTGCAGGCGGCAACGCCGGCCTCGGCCTCCAGCCGCCGCGACTTGTCGCCGACCTCGCCGCCGCCCAGCAGGCCGCCGCTGGCCATGATCACCAGCAGCCGGGCGCTGACCTCGCCCGCGTCCATGTGCGGCGGCGCGCCGTCGCAACGGACGTGGGCCGAGCCCTTGGGCTTCTCTTCCTTTTCGGCGGCGACGGCGCCGAAGGACGGCGCGAGCAGGGCCAGCAGGCTGCAGGCCGCGAGCAGTGTGCGTTTCATCTGAACTTCCCCCCGGAATCGCCGCCACCCTAGCGCGGCTGTGGGCCGCCGCAACGGCGAAGCTGTCGCAGGTTCGGGATCCCGGCCCGCGGTCTGGCCGAGACGACCCGGCGCCAAGGGGACGTGGCCCTGGGCCTGCTGGGGATAAGCGTGCCAGAGCGGATGTCGGGGCTGCCACGGGCCCGCAATCCTCGTCCTTCGACAAGCTCAGGATGAGGATTTCTACTGAGCTCTCATTCGACCTCATCCTGAGCCTGTCGAAGGAGAGGGCGCACCCACCCGCTTGGAACCAGCGGCTAGATCGGAGCCGCGCGCTGCGTATAACCTCCGCCTCACCAGGAGGGGCTTCCATGGATGATCTCGAACGCTTCGTCGCGGGCCTGCCCAAGGCCGAGCTGCACCTGCACATCGAGGGCAGCCTCGAGCCCGAGCTGATGTTCGAGCTGGGCCGGCGCAACCGCATCGACCTGCCGTTCAGGAGCGTGGAAGAGGTGAGGGCGGCCT
>DASPLM010000064.1:0-5526 GCA_035627575.1 Caulobacteraceae bacterium
CGACGACGTGGTCGGCGGCAACGACGGCAACGACAAGCTGTACGGCCAGGCCGGCAACGACGCCCTGCACGGCCATGATGGCGACGACACCCTGGACGGCGGCGCCGGCGCCGACGCCCTGTACGGCGGCGCCGGCTTCGACAGCGCCTCGTATCTCGCCTCGGCCGCCGGGCTGGTGGTGGACGTGGCCGGCCTGCTCAGCACCGGGGACGCGGCGGGAGACAGCTTCTCCTCGATCGAGCGCTTCCTGCTCAGCAACCACGCCGACGTGTTCCACGCCGGCGACCTGGCCGTCACCGTCTATGGCTACGCGGGGAACGACATCCTCAACGGCGGACTGGGCGCCGATCTGCTCTACGGCCACGACGACGACGACGCGCTCGCCGGCGGCGCGGGCGCCGACAAGCTCTACGGCGGAGCAGGGAACGACGCCCTGCAGGGCGGCGAGGGCGCGGACCGCCTGTACGGCGACGGCGGCGACGACGTCATGGACGGGGGCGCCGGCGACGACACCCTGTACGCCAGCGAGGGGGCCGACTCCTTCGTCGGCGGCGAAGGGACGGACATCGTCTCCTACCGCACGGCGACCGACGGCCTGACCATCGACGCCGCCGGCCTGCTGGGCCTGGGCTCGGCCGCGGGCGACACCATCGTCGGGGTCGAGCGGGTCTACCTGTCCGACCATGACGACGTCTTCTTCGGCGCCGACGAGGCGCTGACGATCTACGGCTATCTCGGCTCGGACTACATCGAGGGCGGGCTGGGAGACGACTTCTTCTACGGCGGGGACCAGGCCGACCACCTGGCCGGGGGCGGCGGAATCGACCGGCTCGACGGCGGCGAGGGCGACGACATCCTGTTCGGCGAGGACGGCGACGACCTGCTGCTGGGCCAGAATGGCGACGACGTCGCCGACGGCGGCGCGGGAGCCGACCGCGTCTACGGCTATGCCGGCTTCGACACCCTGAACGGGGGTGACGGCAACGACAAGCTGTTCGGCGGCCTCGACGACGACGGCCTCAGCGGCGACGCCGGGGCTGACGCCCTGTTCGGCGAGGCCGGGGGCGACTGGCTGGACGGCGGGGGCGCCGACGCCGGCGCGTACGACAGCCTGTTCGGCGGGGCGGACGCGGACACCTTCGTGTTCGGCGTCGGCTACGGCCTGACCTGGGTGCAGGACTTCGAGGTCGGTCTCGACGCGCTCGACGTCCAGGCCTTCGTGGACGTGGCGGCGACCTGGTCGGTGGTCCAGGAGAGCGGGCGCACCTCGGTGTACTTCGACAGCGGGGACGTGCTTCGCCTGAAGAACGTGGACGCGGCGACCGTCACCGGCCTGCTGGAGGCGGCCTACGCCGCCGGCCCGAGCGAACCGCCGCCGGAGCCGCCGGCCGAGGGAATGAAGCCAGCGTCCACCGTCTTCTCCATGGGCGGGCACGTCGACTGGATGTTCTGACGCAGGCGCCTGCGAACAGGCAGGCAAGCTTCGCCGGAAATGGCAATTTCTTCATGAATTACAGCGGCCAGCGCGGTTGACGCGCCTGGCCGCTTCTTTCATTCCCCGCCCCCCGGAACGGGGCTGGGCTGTCCGGGCACAACAACAAGAATGGCTCGGAGGCCAGAACAACAATGCCAGTCTTCAACCTTACCTCGGGCGACGATGTGTTTCCGGGGAGCGGCGTCAGCACGCGCGGCGCCGACGAGATCTTCGGCCTGGAGGGCAACGACAACCTCTCGTCCGGCAACGGCGACGACGTGGTCCACGGCGGGATCGGGAATGACCTGCTCAAGGGCGGCCAGGGCGCCGACACCCTGAACGGCGACGCGGGCGTGGACCGCCTGTACGGCGGCATCGACGACGACGTCCTGAACGGCGGCGCCGACGCGGACAGCCTCTGGGGCCAGGACGGGAACGACACCCTGAACGGCGGGGCCGGCGACGACATCCTGTACGGCGGCGCGGGCGCGGACGCCTTCGTCGGCGGCGACGGGCACGACATCGCGTCGTTCAGGTACGCCACGGGGGCCCTGGTCTACCTGGACTTCACCGGGACCATGGGCGGCCACGGCCTCGAGGCGGCGGGAGACACCTTCGCCTCGATCGAGCGCATCGTCCTGGCCGAGAGCGACGACCACTACTACGGCCTCGGCGCCATGACGGTGCTGGGCTACGGCGGCGACGACACCCTGTTCGGCGGCGCCGAGGCGGACATCTTCTACGGCGGGAACGGCGCCGACCTGCTGGAAGGCCGCGCCGGGGCGGACCGCCTGTACGGCGACGCGGGCGCGGACACCATCAACGGCGGCGACGGCGACGACATCGTGAACGGCGGGGCCGGGCGCGATGTCCTCAGCGGCGGCGAGGGCGCGGACCGGATGTACGGCGACGCCAACGACGTGGTCTACGGCGAAGCCGGCAACGACGTCATCACCATGACGGGGACCGGCGGGACGGTGGATGGCGGCGACGGGAACGACCGGATCTACGGCTCGGACACCGACCTGAACGAGGTGCTCAACGGCGGCGCCGGAAACGACGCGATCTACGGCGGCGGCGGGACCAGCAGCCTGCAGGGGGGCTCGGGCGACGACCGCCTGTTCACCGAGGGCGGCGGCATCCTCAGCGGCGGCGAGGACAACGACACCCTGCAGGGCGGCGCGACCGGTGCGAAGAGCGAGAGCTTCTTCGGCGGCGATGGTTGGGACACGGTTTCCTACCGCAACGCCACGGCGGGCGTGACCATCGACACGGCCGGCGTGGACGACGCCGGCGCGGCCGCCGGCGACACCTACGACTCCATCGAGCGCTTCACCCTCAGCGACCACGACGACATCATCTATGGCGCGCCCTTGAGCAGCTATGGCCAGGGCGTCGAGGTGGCGGGGTACGGCGGCCACGACCGCATCTACGCCGGCCAGGGCGTCGACATCCTCGACGGCGGCGCGGGCGACGACATGATCTTCGGCGGCGAATCCGAGGACGTGATCCGTGGCGGCGCCGGGATCGACGAACTCTATGGCGAGGCCGGCTCCGACACCCTGCGGGCCGGCGCCGACGCCGACATCGTCGATGGCGGGGACGACAACGACACCGTCGACGGCGGCGGGGCGGCGACGGGCTTCGACGACCTGTACGGCGGCGCCGGCTACGACAGCTTCGTCTTCGGCGTGGGTTACGGCCGCAGCGTGGTCAACGACTTCGACCTGGCCGAGGACTACCTCGACGTCTCCGCCTTCGTCGCCGCGGACATGGATTATGCGATCGACAACGACGGCTCGGTCCACGTCACCTTCGAGAACGGCGACGTGCTGACCTTCCACGGCCTGACCTACACCGACGTGGTCAACCTGCTGGCGGACGCCTACGGGACCACCCCTCCCCCGCCGGGGGCGCCGGCCGATCCGGAGGCGTTCGCGCCGCCGGCGGACGCCGGCTTCCGCTTCGACGCGGGCGAGTGGCTGCTGGGCTGATCGGCCGTCGATGACGGGCGGACGCCGGCCGTGGTCTCCAAGCCGCGGTCGGCGCTTCGCGTCCCGGGATCGCTGACGGGCGACGCAGGCGCTTGACAGAAATCCCGATCCTCTCGGAGGCTGGCGATCCTCAAGGGCGCCGTTCGAGCGCCGTGTCCGAGGGCGAGGCCATGGCTGAGTACATTCTGGGCGCCGGCGACGACGTCTTCCCGGCCGGGGGCCAGGACACCCGCGGCGCGGACCTGATCCAGGGGCTGGACGGGAACGACGACATCGCTTCGGGCAACGCCGCGGATCTCGTGTCGGGCGGCCAGGGCGCCGACCTGCTGAAGGGCGGCGAGGGCGACGACGAGCTGTACGGCGACGAGGGGAACGACCGGCTCTACGGCGGCGTGGGCGGCGATGCGCTCTATGGCGGCGCCGACGCGGACTTCCTGCTCGGCCAGGCCGGCGACGACGTGCTCTACGGCGGCGACGGCGCGGACGTGCTGCTGGGCGGCGACGGGGCCGACGTGTTCGAAGGCGGCGCCGGCGTGGACACAGTCACCTACCAGTACGCGCCCTCGGCCGTGCACGTCGGCATCGGCGACCAGGCCGGCTTCGGCCAGGGCGAGGCGCGGGACGACAGCTTCAGCGAGATCGAGCGCATCGTCCTGTCGGCCGGGGACGACTCGTACCACGGCGACAGCCTGAACCTGACGGTGTTCGGCGGCGCGGGGCGGGACACCCTCCTGGGCGGCGAGGCGGACGAGGCGCTCCATGGCGGCGAGGGCGAGGACCTCCTCCACGGCGGCGACGGCGACGACAGGCTGTTCGGCGGCGCCGGGCTCGACACCCTGGAGGGCGGCGGCGGCGACGACGTCATCCAGGACGACGACGCCGCGTCCGGGCTGCAGCAGATGGATGGCGGCGACGGCGACGACCGCCTGTTCGGGAACGGCGGCCATCTGTACGGCGGGGCGGACCAGGACGTCATCACCGTCACCGGCGGGACCGGAACGGCCGCCTTCGGCGACGCCGGGAACGACCGCATCTACGGCAGCGCCACGGGCGAGGACGAGCTTTACGGCGGCGACGGCGACGACGCGCTCTACGCCCGGGGCGTGGACAGCGAGCTCATGGGAGAGGACGGCGCAGACCGCCTGTACAGCGGGACGGCCGGCGCGGACATGGACGGCGGCGCGGGCGACGACGTGATGCACGCCGGCCCCGTCGGCAACGGCGCGACCCTGTTCTCCGGAGGAGACGGCTTCGACACGGCCGCCTATCGCGACGCCACGGCCATGGTCGGCGTCAATGGCGCTTCCGGCAGCGGGGGGGCGGCCGTGGGCGACGTCTACATCGGCGTCGAGAATTTCCTGCTCAGCGACTTCGACGACATCCTGACAGCGGGCAGCCTGAGCGTGGCGGGCCAGCGATTCGAGGCCAAGGGATACGACGGCGACGACAACATCATCGGGGGCGCCGGCCTCGATTCCCTGTGGGGCGGAAACGGCCAGGACAACCTGTCGGGCAACGACGGCCGCGACAACCTCTACGGCGGAGACGGCATGGACTTCCTCTACGGCGGCGCCGACGCCGACCGCCTCTGGGGCGGGGCCGGCGACGACGGCCTGCATGGCGACGCCGGTAACGACATCCTGGATGGCGGGGGCGGGCAGGACGACCTGATCGGCGGCGCGGGCGCGGACACCTTCGTCTTCGGCGTGGGCTACGGGACCGTCACCACCTTCAGCGACTTCGAGTACGGCGTCGACCGGGTGAATATCGCGAGCCTCGTCGCCACGGGCGCGGACTACACGATCACGGACCTCGGCACGTCTCAGCAGGTCGTCTGGGACACCGGCGAGGCGGTGTACATCTGGGGCGTGACCAACGCCCAGGCGCACGAGGTGATCGGCGCCGCCTACCCGCCTCCCCCGCCCCCCGGCGCGCCCGCCGATCCGGCCGCCCTCCCGCCGGCGTCCCCGGCCCTGCCGGGTTTCCACTTCGACGGCGCGGAGTGGCTGCTGGCGGGCTGAGTCCCGCCGGCGCCGGGACATTGGCTGCTTACAGGAA
>DASPLM010000065.1:0-2254 GCA_035627575.1 Caulobacteraceae bacterium
CGGGTGACCGGCGGTCAGCGAGCCGGCCTGGCGGAAGTTGCGCAGCTGGTCCCCCGTCATGGCCTTCGATCCGGTCAGGTGGAGCAGGCTGTAGAGCAGCATCGAGCCGTGGCCCGCCGACAGCACAAAGCGGTCGCGGTCGGCCCAGTCAGGGCGGCGCGCGTCGAACTTCAGGAAGCGGGTGAACAGCACCGTGGCCACGTCGGCCATGCCCATCGGCATGCCGGGGTGGCCGGAGTTGGCCTGTTGCACAGCGTCCATCGACAGGACGCGGATGGCGTCCGCCATCTGTTGCGGCGTGACCGCGGACTTGGCAGGGGCGGGGGCCATGGGCGGCTCCAAAGAAAACAGGCGGGGGAGGGACGGCGCCGCTTTACCTGACGCGCCCGGCGCGTTCTATACGGATTCGTGACCGAATTCCGGCGGAGGCAGGCATGAGCGACGGCCAGGCCGATCTGGAGGCCGCCATCGGGCGGCTCGACAAGGCGATCTCGGGCCTCGAGACGAAGGTGCGTGGCCTGAAGTCGCGCCCCGCCGTGCCTGAGGACGACCTCTTCGCCTCGGCAGCGGCGGCCGACGAGCGCGAGCAGGCCCTGGAGAGGGCGGCGCAGGAAGCGTCCGAGGCGCTTGGCCAGGCTGCGGCCGAGATCCGCGCCGTGCTCGAGGAGGCCTGAGCCATGGCCACCGTGACCGTCGAGGTGAATGGCCGCCCCTACAACGTGGGCTGCGCCGACGGGCAGGAGACGCGGGTCCGCGAACTGGCGCGCCAGTTCGACGAGCACGTCCGCCAGATCGGCCGCGACGTCGGTCAGGTCGGCGACCTGCGCCTGTTCCTGATGGCCGCCCTGCTGGTGTCCGACGAACTGGCCGACATCCGCGGCCAGCTGCACCGGCTGCAGGCCGACCTGGGCGCAGGCGAACCGGGTGACGCCGGCGACGGCGCAGCCGCGGCCAGGGCCGCCGAGGCGCTGAACCGCGCCGCCGAGCGCATTGAGAAGCTGGCGGTCGAGATCGCCTGACGTCGCCTGCTCGACAACGGCGGGAATCAGCGGACTCTGTCCAGGTGCGGGCAAGTCCGCGCTGGACGCTCTCTTACACGCGTCGTCCGGAGCGCACGAGGCGCTCCCCTCCATCCCAAGTCGCATGAACGTCGGACAGCATGCATCGCGCTTGACTCTATATTTCAAGTATTCCAGAACTATCGAACTGATGATCTGGAGCCCCGCCATGAAGCGCATCCACCTGCACGTGAACGTCGAGGACCTCGACCGCTCGATCCGGTTCTACGAGACCCTGTTCGGCGCGCCGCCCAGCGTGGTGAAGGACGACTACGCCAAGTGGATGCTGGACGACCCGCGCGTGAACCTGGCGATCAGCAGCCGCGGCCGCGCCGCCGGCCTCGACCACGTCGGGGTACAGGCCGAGTCCTCCGGGGAACTGGCCGAGATCGCCGCGCGGCTGAAGTCGGCCGCCGAGCCGACCCTGGACGAGCCCTCCGCCTCCTGCTGCTACGCCTTCTCAGACAAGCATTGGGCCGAGGACCCCTCCGGCCTGCGCTGGGAAACCTTCCACACCTTCGGCGAGTCCACGACGTACGGCCTTACCGGAGAAGCGCCGGCCAGCTTCGTCACCGCGGCGACCGCCAGCCCCGCGTCCGCCTGCTGCGGACCCCGCTGACCGTCGTATTGAGCCCGTCACATAGTTCGGCTATCGCGGAAATATGGAACAGACATCCGCGATAGCCGCCCTGTCGGCGCTGGCCCATCCCGGCCGACTGGAGGCCTTCCGCCTGCTGGTGCGCGCGGGCGCCGAGGGCATGGCCGCGGGCGATATCGCCCGTGAGACGGGCGCCTTGCCCAACACCCTGTCGTCCAACCTCAACATCCTCGGCGCCGCGGGCCTGGTGAAGTCCGAGCGGCGCGGCCGCTCCATCGTCTACTTCGCCGCCTACGACCGCATGGGCGCCCTGCTCGCCTTCCTGATGGAGGACTGCTGCGCCGGCAACGCCGAGATCTGCGCGCCGGCCGTGGAGGCGGCCGGGCGCGCCGCCTGCGCCCAGGGGACCTGCTGACGTGACCATCGAACCGCCGCCGGTCGAGGCGGGAAAGGCCGCCATGTCGCGCTTCGAGCGCTACCTCACCGTCTGGGTCGGCCTGTGCATCGTCGCCGGGGTGGCGCTCGGCCATTTCTTCCCCGCCCTGTTCCAGCAGGTTGGCTCGGCCGAGATCGCCAAGGTCAACCTGCCGGTGGCCGG
>DASPLM010000066.1:0-2110 GCA_035627575.1 Caulobacteraceae bacterium
TGGGGAGGTCCCTGTCCTTCAGGTCGCGCCAGGCCGCGCCCATGCAAAAGCGCTGGGCGCCGCCGGCCTTGGCTTCAGCGGCGGCCTGGACGACGGACTGCGTGTCCATCAGCTTCGTGGCCTTCACGCCGGTCTTGAAGGAGGCGGACTGGCTGCAGTAGCCGCAGTTCTCGGCGCAGCCGCCGGTCTTCACCGACAGCAGCTGCGACAGCTGCACCTCGGTCGGGTCGAACCAGCACCGGTGCGTCTCTGCCGCCCTGAACAGCAGCTCGGTGAACGGCAGGTCGAACAGGGCCTCCACCTCGGCCGGGGTCCAGTCGTGGCGCGGTTGGGCGAGATCGGTCATGGCGGCCTCCACAGTCGCCCCCGCCATAGAGCGCCACGCCCTGGAGGGGAACCCGCCGCGGACGACGAGAGCGGCAATCCGCCACGCCCGGCAGGGCGGCGGCGACCGGTCGCATTTCGAGTTCGCTAACCACCTCTATGTTGGCCTGTGACGCAGTCGGGGGACCGTCACCGTGCGCAAGTTGGCCTTGGCATCCGCCTGTATCATCGCTTCCAGCTCCGGCCTGGCGCTGGGCGCTGCCCCGAGCTCCGCGGCGTCGACCGCCGCGCCCGGCTCCACCATCGACTACCAGCTGACACCGGAACTGAAGGGCGGCCGCCTCGACGCCCTGGCCGTACGCATCAGCCTGGAGGGCGACCCCGACGGGGAGACCCACATCCGCCTGCCGGACAAGTGGTCGGGCGTGGAAGAGCTGCACAAGGCCATCGGCGATCTGAAGGCCCAGGGCGCGCGGGTGCGCCGCCTTTCGCCCGCCGAGGTCGTGCTCACCCATGCACCCCGCGCGCCGATCTCGCTCAGCTACCGGGTCCGCCAGTCCTTCGAGGGCGAACTGGAGGCCGGCAGCCCGCCGTTCCGCGCCTCCGTGATGTCCGACCGGTTCACCGTGCTCGGCTGGGCCGTGTTCGGCGAAGTGGCTGCGCCCGTCGGCCGGCCCGTCGCCTTCCGCTGGGGTCCGACCCCGGAGGGCTGGACCGTGGCTTCGGACCTGGACCACGGCGTCGCCCATACAGGGGACCTGCTCGACAGCGTGCTGATGGGCGGCGACGGCATGCAGCTGATCGAGCGCGAGGCCGCCGGCGGCCGCCTGCGCGTGGCGGTCCACGGGACGTGGCGTTTCCAGCCCGCCGACCTGTCGGACCTGCTGGTCAAGGTGGCCGAGACCTCTTCCCAGTTCTGGGGGGATCGCGAGGACGACTTCTTCGTCGCCGTCACGCCGCTGGCCAATCCGCGCGGCGGCAGCGCCCAGTACGGCGTCGGCCTGAGCGACGCCTTCTCGCTGTGGACCACCCGCGACGCGAGCGAGGCCTCGCTGCGCCACATCGTGACCCACGAGCACCAGCACGTCTGGTTCCCCGGCCGGGTCGGCGGCGTCCGCACCGGCGCGGACGAACCCCTCGACTACTGGCTGAGCGAGGGCTTCACCGACTTCTACACCCTGCGTCTGCTGCTGCGGTCGGGCGAGTGGTCGCTCGAGGACTTCGCCGCCGCCTACAACCGCATCCTGCGCGAGTACGCCTCCTCGCCGGTGCAGGGCGCGCCCAATGCGGTGATCCAGGCTGGCTTCTGGGAGGACCCCAACGTCGCCGACCTGCCCTACCAGCGGGGCCTGATGCTGGCGGCCCTCTGGGACGACCGCCTGCGCCGCTCGACCGGCGGCCGGAACGATCTCGACGACGTGGTCATGGCGATGAAGAACCGGGCCGAAAACGGCGGCCGGAACGCCATCGAGAACCTGCGCCTGTCCTACGCATCGCTCGGCGGCAAGGGACTGGAGAACGACCTTCGCGCCCTCGTCGACCAGGGCGCTCCGGTCAGCCTGCCGGCGGACATGTTCGGCGCCTGCGCCACGATCCGCACGGTGGAGACGCCGACCTTCGACCGCGGATTCGACAGCGCCGCCACCAACGCCCAGGGCGGCATCGCCGTCGGCGTGGACCCCCAGGGGCCGGCTTACCGCGCCGGCCTGCGCAACGGGATGCGCATCGTGGCCCGTTCAGGGGGCCTGGACCAGGACCCCAACGCCGAGTTGCTCTACCAGGTGGC
>DASPLM010000067.1:0-2828 GCA_035627575.1 Caulobacteraceae bacterium
CGCCACGGCCCGCATCGGGTTGGCGACCGCGGCGCTCTATCCGTCGGTCACCCTCGGCGGCTCCTTTGCCACGGGCGGGGCGGACGCCAGCGACTTCGGCTCGGACATCTCCTTCAACGTCGGTCCGCTGATCACCTGGAACTTCCCCAACCTGGCGGCCGCCAGGGCCCGGGTCGCCCAGGCCGACGCCGCGGCCCAGGGCGCACTGGCCGAGTTCGAGGCCGCCAGCCTCGCCGCCCTGCAGGAGACCGAAACGGCGCTTGTCCAGTACGCCCGTGAGCTGGACCGCCGCACGGCCCTGCGCCGGGCGCGCGACGAGAGCGCCCGCGCCGTGCGCCTGTCGCGCATGCGCTTCGAGGCCGGCCGCGAAAACTTCCTCACGGTGCTGGACGCGGAGCGGACCCTGGCCGGCCTGGAAGCGCAGCTGGTCCAGTCGGACGCGACGGTGACGACCTACCAGATCAACCTGTTCAAGGCGCTCGCGGGCGGCTGGTAAGGACGCCGGCTCAGGCGCCGGCTCAGGCGCCGGCCACGCCGGGGCGGCTCGGGCCGTAGTAGCCGCCGCCGGTCTTCCAGCGGTTCAGACGCTCCAGCTCCTCGGGATCGGCCAGCCGGTCCCAGGACTTCACCCCGTTGCGCAGGTCCGCCGGCGTCAGCACCAGCGGGTCCCACACCGGGGCGCCCATGATGTCGTGCAGGGTGAAGGTCATCTTCGGCGTCGGCTTCATGGTGAAGGTCAGCACGCCGACGTTGACGCTGCGCGTCCACAGTTCGCGCACCCGCATTTCCGGCACCTGGTCGTACTTGGCGGCCGGCATCTGCGCCAGCGGCGAGCTCACCATGTCGTAGATGTCGTAGCCGCCCGCTTCCGACCGCGGGATGCAGTTCAGCTCGCCCATGTGCGAGTCGCCGGAAATGCAGAACACGCCCTCGATGTTCTGATCGCGGATGAAGTCGAAGATCTCGTCCCGTTCCCTCTGGTAGACCGCCCAGCTGTCGCCGCCGTCCGCCGCCTCGGCCGAGGACCATCCGCCGCCGGAGACCAGGACCTTGAAGACCGCCTTGCTGCGCTTCAGCTCGTCCTTCAGCCACCGCAGCTGCGTCGCGCCCAGCATGGTCTTGCCGGGACCGTCGGGCGCCTTGGACGGGCTGCGGTGGTAGCGCCCATCGGTGAAGAAGAAGTCGACCCCGCCGTAGGACTGCTTGAAGTAGATGCCCGGGTCGCCGTTCTCGGCGTGCCGGGGGTTGGCCCACCAGCTGTTGAACAGGCGCAGGGCCTCGCCCTTGATGGGGTTCGTCCCGTCAGAGTCGTTGAAGCCGAAGTCGTGATCGTCCCAGGTCGCCAGCTGCGGCGTGCTGCGGATCAGGCCCTGCAGGCGGTCGACCCCGCGCTGGCGCCGGTACAGGTCGGCCAAGGCGTCCGGACTGTCGCTGTCGGCGTAGATGTTGTCGCCGAGCCAGAAGAACATGTCCGGCTCCAGCGCCTGGGCGACACTGAAGATGCGCTGCTCCATGTCGAACTGGCTGCGGCAGCAGGAGCCGTAGACCACGCGGAAGTCGGCCGGGCCGGCGGGCGCGGTCCTGGTGCGGAACGGCAGCGGCTGGTAGCGGTCGAGCTTGCCGTCGAAGCGCAGGCGGTACCAGTAGGTGCGGCCCGGCTGCAGTCCCTCGGCGCGCAGGTGGACGCAGAAGTCGCCCTCGGCCGTGGCGCGGACCGGCGCCGTCCGCTTCACGTCGGTGAACTCGCGGTCGCTGGCGTACTCAAGCAGTACATCGAAGGCGCCCGAGGCGCGGACCCAGATCGTGAAGTGGTTTGGTCCCGGCGCGCCGACCATCGGCCCCTGCAGCGAGCGCGGATAGCCGAGCGCCTCGGCCAGCGAGCGGGGCGCATAGGCCATCAGGCCGGCGAACAGGCCGCCGGCCATGAAGCCGCGGCGGCCGAAGTTCCTCAGGTCCATCGGGCGGCCTTTCGTCTGGCGGGCTGGTCGGCTTCGGCCAGCGCGTCGAGCAGGGCGCGCTGGATGAAAGGATTGGAGGCGCAGATGGTCAGGCCGTGCAGGTCGAGCGGACGGCCGTCGGCGGCGGTGACCAGGCCGCCGGCCTCGGTGATCAGGCACACTCCGGCGGCCATGTCCCAGGCCTGCAGGTTCTGCTCCCAGTAGGCGTCCCAGCGCCCCGCGGCGACATAGGCCAGGTCCATGGCCGCCGAGCCGGTGCGGCGGATGCCGCTGACCCGTTCGGACAGCACGTCCATCTCGCTGACGAACAGGTCGTGGTCGGGCTTGGTGGCGAAGGGGATGCCGCAGCCCAGCACGGCCTGGCCGAGGGTCTCGCGCTGCGACACCCGGATCGGCCGGCCGTTCAGGAAGGCGCCCTTTCCTCTTTCGGCGCTGAACAGCTCGCCCATGGCCGGCAGGTAGGTCACGCCCGCCAGCACCTCGTTGCCTCGCGCCAGGGCGATGTTCACCCCGAACAGGGGCGTGCCGACGAGGAAGTTGGTGGTGCCGTCCAGCGGGTCGACGATCCAGGTCGGCCCCTCCGCGTCGCCGGAGTGTCCACCCTCCTCCCCCAGAAAGGCGAAGTCGGGCTGTGCGGCGGCAAGGATCGAGCGGACCGTCTCCTCGGCCCGCTCGTCGGCGATGGAGACCATGTCGGCCGGGCCGGCCTTGGTGCGCACCTGCAGTTCGGCGATGCGCGCCGAGTCCTCGACCAGACCCGCCCCGGCGGCGCGGGCGGCCTCGATCATGACGTCCAGAAGTCCCGTGGTGTCGGTCACGTCAATCCCGCAGCTTGGTGCGCCACAGGCTGGCCGCCAGCAGCATGGAGAT
>DASPLM010000068.1:0-4509 GCA_035627575.1 Caulobacteraceae bacterium
GGAGGGCGCGGGGACGCGGAGCGGAGCCGGGGGAGGCCTGTCCGGTGCGCGAACGCTGTGACCGCCGCGGTCGCAAGGTCGTGCGCCGGCTGACGCCTCACCCGCTCCCCTTGCTACGCCAGAGCTCGCGTCCTCTCCCGAGGGAGAGGGGAAGAGCGCCAGGTTCTGAACGCTGCCGTCCCTGATCCTCCTAATGGAATGGTGCGCCCGGTCGGAAGGCTGTCAAGGATGGCCTGAAGGGCCACAAGCTCCGCTTGCGCGAGCGAAGCTCGCGTCCTTGACTGCCTTCCGACCCAAGGGCGCGAGAGTTCCACCAAGGAGGTTCAGGGGGGAGAACCATCCGCTACACCGGAGGCGTCCCGCATTTCCTTCTGTCTGAAGGGAGAAAAGGACGCCGCTGCCTAGCCCTTCAGCCGCGCCCGCACCGCGCCCGCGTCCAGCCCCTCCACCGCCACCTGCTTCAGCCGGGCGGTCGCGCCCCGTTCCACCCGCACGCTGCGCTTCGGCAGCCCCAGAGCCTTCGCCAGCAGGGCTTCCAGGGCGGCGTTGGCTTCGCCCTCGACGGGGGCGGCGCGGACGCGCACCTTGAGGTGTTCGCGCCCGGCGGCGTCGGTCTCCCAGCCGTCGATCCGGTCGGCGCCGCCGCGCGGGGTCAGCCGCACCGCCAGCCGGCAGCGCTTCTCGTCAGCCAAGAAGCTGCTTCAGCGGCGCCATGGCCATCGGCAGCAGGTAGCCGCGGATGCCCTGGATCAGCAGCAGGGCGATGATCGGCGTGATGTCCACGCCGCCGATGGGCGGGATGAAGCGGCGGAGCGGGTAGAGCAGCGGCCCGGTCACCGACTCGAGGAAGGTCGCCACCGAATACACGAACCGGTTGCGGTAGTTGACGATGTCGAAGGCGACCAGCCAGCTCAGGATCGCCGAGATGATGATGGCCAGGACGAGGAGGCCGAGGATCGCGTCGAGGACGAAGTGGATGAAGCTGCCCAACAGGGCCTCCCGAGATGGCGCAGCCTCGTATCTATCGACGCCGTCCCGCCCTCGCAAGGCGACGGGCCCCGCGGCGCAGCCTTCGGCCGCTTGTGCCGGGGCGGACGCCGGTCCACTGTCGGGGGCGCATCCTGCGGGGGGAGTCATGCTGGCGGTCCTGTTTGCCCTGTCGCTGCAGTTCGGGGATGGATCTCCGGCCGCCCCGGAGCCGGCGCCTCCAGCGTGCGCCCATGACCGTGAGGCGCTGCTGGCGCTGGACTTCAAGGCGTTCGATCAGGATCTGGAGGGCGGCTGGCGTCCCTTGGGAAACTCGCCCGCATGCGAGGCGGCCGGCGCCGAGTTGATCGCCGCCTACCGCCAGCGAAACGCTTCGCGCCTGACCGACGAGCAAACCAGGGGCCTGAAGTGGCACGAGGCCCAGCTACGGGCGGCGCAAGGCGAGTATGCGCGGGCGGCCGACCTGATGACCGAGGCGCGTGCTGACAGCCCGGCTCTCGACGACCGGCTCTACGCGGTCGCCACCATCGCGTACCTGCGCCGGGACCGCCCAGCCTTGCTCGACGCGCGCGCGAAGCTGGCGGCCTTGGCCAAGCCCGACTGGTTCGACGAAGCGGTGGCGAGGCACAAGGCTCAATACGGCGACGACATCGCCTGGCCTCCCAACCTCGACGTGGTGGACGGCCTGGTCGCCTGCTTCGACAAGCCGTACCGCGACGCCTACAGCTTCGCCTGCCGCCCGGGCGCGACGAACTAGCGGGCCGGTTCACGGCCGCAAACGCCCGGCCGGCGCGCCGCAGGGGTGGTGCGGCGGGGGCTGCGGCGCCGCCGCCCTCCACGTCCGCTTGACTTCCGCCCCCCGCCCCTCCTAAGACGCGCCCTCGCTTGGGGCCGTAGCTCAGTTGGTAGAGCGCCTCGTTCGCAATGAGGAGGTCAGGGGTTCGACTCCCCTCGGCTCCACCAAGCGCCTTTTCCCGCCGATCATCCACCAGACACGGCGCCGGTCGTCCGGCCCGTGCGATCTGTCGCAGGCCCGCTTGCGGCGCAGCCGTGCAGGGTTACAGTCGCGTCAGCGGGGCCGCTGGAGATGAGAAGATGAAGACGTCCGTTGTTCTACTGTGCCTGGCCGCCCTCGCCGGCTGCGCCTCGACCACCAGCGCCGGCGCCGAACGGCAGAGCGAGTACGAGCGCCTGGCGCGCGAGTGCCAGGAGCGCGGCGGGATCCTGATGCCGATCCCGGGCGCCAACAACGCCAACGGGGCCGCAAACCACGCCTGCGAAATCCGCGGACCGGCGAGCGCCCGTCCGTCCGACCGCAACTGAGGCCGATCTAGATCTTGATGTCGAGCAGGCTGCCCGGGCGCATCACGCGCTCGGGCGGCGCCGAGGCGTCGGCGGCGCGCGTCGCGACCGGCGAAGCGACGGCCCGCGCGGGGGCGGCGATCTCCGCCCGGGTCGGCGCAGCCGGCGCCTGGGCCTGGGCCAGCGCCTGGTTGAAGAAGGCGCGCTGGGCCGCGCGCGCGCCGTCCGGGGACGCCTGAGGGCGCGTCGGGGTGAACGGCGTGAACGAAGAGCGGATCGAGTCGGCCATGCGCCCGTGATGGCGCGACAACCGTACAAAGATGGTTAACGGGCGCCGGTCCGCAGCGCCGCGACCAGGCGCTCGGCGTCGGCGCGGGTCAGCGGGCCGCTATGCTTGGCCACGATCACGCCGCGGGCATCGACGGCGAAGGTCTCGGGCACGCCGGAGATGCCGAGGTCCACGCCCGACCGCGCCTCGTAGTCGGTCAGGGCCAGGGCGAACGGATCCCCGAGTTCCTCGAGGAAGGCGCGGCTCGCCTCGGGCTTGTCGCGCCAGCCGATGCCGACGATGCGCACGCCCTCGGCCTCGAGCCGCATCAGTTCGGGATGCTCGACCCGGCACGGCACGCACCACGAGGCGAAGATGTTGACCAGGGCGGGACCCCGCACCTGGGCGTTCAGCGGCGCCGGCCCGCCGCCGGCCAGCGGCGCCAGCAGGGTCGCAGGCACGGCCTGGCCGACCAGGGCGTCAGGCTTGAATTCGGGATCGCGCTTCAGCGACCAGCCGATGAACAGGGCGGCGAGGGCGACCAGCAGGATCAGCGGGGCGAAGGCCAGCCAGCGCTTCATGACGGGTCGCGGCCTTCCGCCTGGTCCAGGGCCCGCTTCGCCTTCCGCGCCTTGGACAGCACGCTCCAGACCAGCGCCGCCATGACAAGGGCGCTGACGCCCCAGGCCGGCCAGACGTAGGCGCCGTACTCGCCCATGTTCAGGTCGGGCATCAGGCGCCTCCCGCCGCGCGCAGCGCCAGCGCGTTGGCGCGGCGCTGGTTCACCTCGGCGCGGATCGCCGTGACCCAGAGGGCGGCGAAGAACACCGTGTAGGCGACGCCCATGACCAGCAGGGGCGTGAGGATGTCGGCGGTCATGGCCGGGCCGTCGGCGCGGAACACCGAAGCGGGCTGGTGCAGGGTGTTCCACCAGTCGACCGAGAACTTGACGATCGGCAGGTTGATCAGCCCCGCGAGCGCCAGCACGGCGGCGGCGCGCCCGGCCTTCTGCTCGTCGTCGATGGACGCCCGCAGCGCCATGTAGCCGAGGTAGAAGAGGAACAGCACCAGCACCGAGGTGAGGCGCGCGTCCCACTCCCACCAGGTGCCCCACATCGGCCGGCCCCACAGCGACCCGGTGATCAGGGCCAGGGCCGTGAAGGCGGCTCCGATGGGGGCGGCGGTGCGGGCCGCGGCGTCGGCCAGCGGGTGGCGGAACACCAGGGCGAAGAAGCTGGCGCCGCCCATCGCCGCGTAGACGGCGAGGCTGAGCCACGACGCCGGCACGTGCACGAACATGATCCGCACCGTGTCGCCCTGCTGGTAGTCCTCGGGCGCGGTGAAGCCGAGCCAGACGCCGGCGGCGAGCAGCAGGCCCGCCGCCACGCCCAGCACCGCCGGCAGGCGGCGGGTGGCGGACATGAACCGCTGGGGATTGGCGAGGCCGAACATCGTCCGCGCGAGATAGAGCCAAGGCCCGGCGGCGGCAAGTTCGGGGATGTACCGGAGGCCCGCCCGCGCCGCGTCAGCTCAGCGCGTTGCGGATCGCCGCGGCGGTCGCGAAGGGGCAGAGGGCCAGCGCGCCCAGGCTGTAGGCGGCGAGGAAGGCGAAGCCGGGCGTCCAGTTCAGCCCCGACGCCATCGCCTCCAGGGCGCCGGCGCCGAAGATCACGGGCGGGCAGAACAGCGGCAGCACCACCACCGCGATCAGCACGCCCCCGCGCCTGGCCCCCAGCGCCAGGGCCGCGCCCATGCCGCCGGTGAAGGCGAAGCCGAGGCCGCCGATCAGGGCCGTGACGAAGGTCAGGGGCGCCAGTTCGGACGGGGCGCCCAGCACCAGCGCCGCCACCGGCGCGGCCAGGGCCAGCGGCAGGCCGCCGGCGCCGACGTGCAGCAGGGGCACGCCGCCGCCATCGCCCTTGAACCCGGCGGCGCCGCGCCCCAGCCAGCCG
>DASPLM010000069.1:0-4691 GCA_035627575.1 Caulobacteraceae bacterium
GCCCTCGATGGCGGCCTTGGCCTGGCGGGCGAACACGGGCCGTGCGGCGCCGTGGCGGCGGACGATGGCGCGCGAGGCCTCCACCGTCTGCCGGGCGGGATAGCGGCCTTCCCAGCGCTCCCAGGCCTCGCGGCCCCAGACCAGCAGGTTCACGCCCGGCGCGCCGTGCTCGGCGCACAGGCGCACGTGGTTGGCCGCGCCCTCGTCGCCGAAGTGGCCGACATAGGGCAGGGGATCGTGCACCGCGAACCTGGACTCGTCGGCGAACAGGGTGCGCAGCATACGGGTGGACTGCGGGCCCTCCAGGCTGCGGTGCAGGTTCGAGATCAGGTTGGCCGGGGTGAAGTGGACCCGGCCGTCGGCGCTGTCGGCGGACGGCGTCACGGTAGCCGCGTTGGCGGCCCACATGGAGCTGGCCGAACAGGCGGCGGCTGCCACGGCGGGCTGTTCGCGCCAGGCGGTCTCCAGCACCGTCCCGTCCGATCCGGAGAAGCCCAGGTCGCGCAGGAAGGGGATGAACGGCCGCTCGTGGGGCGGCAGCACGAACTGGGGCACGCCCAGGTCGGACAGCCGCTTCATCTTGGCCAGGCCCTGCAGCACGGCCGAGCGCGGGTTGGAGGCCTCGCCGCGGTTGGTCTCGCTGGCGATGTTGCCCGGCGACAGGCCGGCGTAGGAATGCGTAGGCCCGACCAGCCCGTCGCAGTTCGCCTCGACGGCGGGGACCATCAGCGCAGCCCCTTCATCTCGGCGAGGATCGAGCGCACGCCGTCGGCCTCGAAGCTGGCGACCGGATAGGCGCAGTAGTCGGCGGCGTAGTAGGCGCTGGGGCGGTGGTTGCCCGAGGCGCCGAGGCCGCCGAAGGGCATGTCGCCGGCCGCGCCTGTCGTCGGGCGGTTCCAGTTCACCACCCCGGCGCGGCTGCCGTCGAGGAAGCGGTCCCACAGGCCCTGATCGTTGCTGATCAGGCCGGCGGAGAGGCCGAAGCGGGTGTCGTTGGCGGCGCGTATGGCGGCGTCGAAGTCGCTGACGCGATAAGCCTGGATCAGGGGCGCGAAGATCTCCTCGTCGGGCACGCCGGCGGCGCCGGTCATGTCCAGCAGGCCGGGGCGCACCCAGGCCGCGGTCGGGCCGTCGATGCGCTCGAACGGACGGATGATGCGGGCGCCGAGGCCGGTCAGGGCGTCAGCGCCTTTCAGGGCGCCCGCCGCGGCGGCTTCGGAAACAAGGGGGCCCATGTAAGGCTCGGGATCGCTGTCCCAGGCGCCGATCACGAGACGGTCCGACAGGGCGGCGACCGCTTCCAGGATGGCTTCGCCCTCCGGGCCGTCCTTGACGATCAGGCGGCGCGCGCACGAGCAGCGCTGGCCGGTGGTGACGTAGGAGGACTGGACCACCAGGCTGGCGACGGCCTCGGCATCGCCGGCGTCCCAGACGATCAGCGGATTGTTGCCGCCCAGCTCCAGCGCCAGGATGACGTGCGGATCGTCGGCGAACTTGCGGCGGAAGAAGGCGCCCGCGCCGGCCGAGCCGGTGAACAGCAGCGCGTCGATAGGCTGGTCGAGCAGGGCCTGGCCCGTCTCCTTGGCGCCCTGCAGCAGGTTGACGACGCCGGCCGGCGCGCCGGCTTCCTCCAGGCATTCGACCAGCATCTGGCCGGCCAGGGGCGTCTCCTCGGACGGCTTGAAGACGATGGTGTCGCCGGCCAGCAGGGCCGGGACGATGTGGCCGTTGGGCAGGTGGCCGGGGAAGTTGTACGGCCCCAGCACCGCGGCGACGCCGTGGGGCTTGTGGCGCAGCACGGCGCGCCCGAAGCCGGTGGCGGCCTCGCGCTCGCCGGTGCGCTCGGCGTAGGCGCGGATGGAGATGTCCACCTTGCCCTGCATGGAGCCGAGCTCCTGCCGTGTCTCCCACAGGGGCTTGCCGGTCTCGCGGCTGATGGCGCGGGCGAAGTCCTCGGCCCGGGCGGCGAGCACGCCCTTGTAGCGGGTCACGAGGTCGATGCGATCCTGGCGCGGGCGGCTGGACCAGTCGCCGAACGCTGCGCGGGCTGCCGCGGCCGCGTCGGCCGCATCACCGGCGCCGGCGGCGGCGCCTTCCCAGACGCGCTCGCCCGTGGCGGGATCGATCGAGGCGAAGCGGGCGCCGGAGCCCTCGCGCCACTGCCCGCCGATGAATGCCCGTCCGCTCATGCGATCACCCGCACCATGTCGCCGTCCTTCACCTTCAGCAGTTCCGCCGTCTCACGGCCCAGATAGGCGCGCTCGGCCGCGAAATCGACGGGCGCCCGGGTCGAGCGGAAGGCGGCGAGCGAATCCGCCGACACCAGCACCGGGCGGGCCTCGACCTCGCCGACGATGGCAGCCGGCAGGCGGCGGCTGTCCTTGACGGTGCGGATGGCGTCCCGGTGGCAGGCGACGGTGGGGCCGGCGTCGAACACGTCGACGAGTCCCGAATCCCGGAAGCCCTCCTTCTCCAGCAGCACCTTGGCGGGAATGCCGTCGGGGTGGCAGCGGCCGATCACGTCGCGCGCGGGCTCGGGCAGCAGGTTCTCGTAGATCGGGTGGTGCGGCGCCAGGTCGAAGATGAACTGGCCGTCGCTGGAGCCCGACAGTTCGTCGGCGAAGGCGAAGTCGATGGGGAAGAACTTGGAGGTGACGTGGTCCCAGAACGGAGAATTGCCCTGGTCGTCGATCACGCCGCGCAGCTCGGCCAGCACCCACTCGGAAAACCGGCTCGTGTCGGCCCCGATCAGCATGTAGCGCGAGCGGGCCAGCAGGCTGCCGGCCCCGCCGGTGCGCCTGTCCGGCTTCAGGTACAGCGAGCCGACCTCGGACCAGCCGCGGCATTCGTTCACCCACAGCAGGGCGGGCTGGTCCAGCCTGGCCTCAAGATGGTCGGAGACGTGGTAGTGGCTGAACACCACACGGCGGAACGAGGCGAAGGGGCGCTTGAGGCCCACGGCGGCCTTCACGCCGGCGATGCCGTCGATCTCGCCGGTCTCGGCGTTCTCCAGCATCAGGACGTACCAGCAGTCCTCGCGCGGCAGGCTGCCGTCGAAGCTGCCCTGGGAACAGACCAGGCGCTGGCGCAGGGTCGGCTCGTGGTCGGGCAGGCTGGTGAAGCCCGGACCGGAGGCCAGGGCGAGCTCCCAAAGGGCGTCGAAATCGTCAGGCCCTGCGGGGCGTACGACCAGCATGCATTCAGGCTCCGGTTCTCAGTCGCTTGAGCTCCAGGGCGTCGATCTCGCCCGAAGCCAGCTTCATCAGGATCAGGGCGGACAGCTGGGCCCGCTCGACGAAGCTTCGCGGCAGTGCGTACTCGTTCTCGGAGTGGATGTCGCCCCCCACCACGCCCAGCGTGTCGACATTGGGCAGGCCGGCGGCGTGCAGGTTGTTGCCTTCGCAGACGCCGCCCGACGGCTTCCAGGCGATGGTCTGGCCCAGCAGCTCGCCGGCCGTGCGCACATGGTTGAACAGGGCCGCCTGGCTCTCGTCGAAGGGCTTGGGCGGACGGGTGAAGCCGCCGTGCAGCTCGACCTCCAGCCCGTGCTCGCCGGTCAGGCGCTCGGCCAGGACCACCTTCTCGATCTCGTTCTGCACCCATTCGGCCGAGGCGGCGTCGGGCAGGCGCACGTTGAAGCGCACTACGGCGTTGTCCGGCACGACGTTCAGCGGCGATCCGCCGGAGATGGCCGCGACATTGACGGTCACGCCCTCGCGCTGGCCGTTGAGCGCGTGCAGCGCCACGGCGATCTCGGCGGCGCCGGCGACGGCGTTGCGGCCGCTGGCGAAGTCGCGGCCGGCGTGAGCCGAACGGCCCTTCACCAGGATGTGGAAGTTGCCCGAGCCCTTGCGCGCCCCGGCCAGGGCGCCGTCGGCCATGGCGGGCTCGTAGGTCAGGCCGACGTGGCCCTTGCGGCCGAGGTCGGCCAGCAGCGGCGCGGACGCCAGCGACCCGATCTCCTCGTCCGGGGACAGCAGCACGGAATAGCCGACGCGGTCCTTCTCCGGGTGGCTCTCGAAGGCTTCGAGCGCGGCCAGCAGGACGCTGATGCCGCCCTTCATGTCGGCGATCCCCGGACCCCACAGCGCGCCGTCCTGGCGCGTGCGCACCGACTGGAACGGGCTGGAGGCCGGATAGACCGTGTCGTAGTGGCCGGTGAGCACGACCTGGACCGGGGCTTGGGGCCGCACCGTCAGGCGCAGGGCGTCGGTGTGGCGCTGCTCGGTGAGGGTCCCGTCGTTCGCGACCTCGCGGCTGGGCTGCAGCGGGACGCTCTCCACCGTTCCCGGGTAGAGGGCCAGCACCCGGGCCAGGATCTCGCGCATGCGCTCCAGGCCTTCGAGGTTGCGGCTGCCGGAGTTGACGGCGCACCAGTCCACGGCCCGGCCCACGATATCGGCCTCGCGGCTCGCGAGGGCGTCGAGAACCGGCTGGTCGTGGGGGAGAATCCGCATGCGCGGCGACCCTAGCCCTAACGGCCTTCCCGCCTCAACCCGCGGCTATCGAATGAGAGCGGCCTACCGCTTCTCCCGCCGCCAGCGCACGGACAGCTTGGCGTCGCCCTGCCCGCCGATGCGGGAGATGACGGAGAGGTTGCGGCGCACGCGCCACTCGACCTGCACCGCCTGGCCCTCGCGGCCCCCGCCGATCACTTCGAAGTAGATCTTCTCGGACAGGTACTTCCCGCC
>DASPLM010000070.1:0-2658 GCA_035627575.1 Caulobacteraceae bacterium
ATCACGTTGCGCGACAGCTCCAGCCCGCGCCGCAGCGACTGCGGCCCGTAGTACTGGCGGCTGTAGTTCTCGGGCGTCCAGCGCTTGCCCCCGGGACCGCCGGCGAAGGAAATCGGGGCGTCCATGACGATGCTGGCCGGCGTGAACTCGCCTTCCAGCGCCGTGGCGTAGACGAACGGCTTGAAGGTCGAGCCGGGTTGGCGGTTCGCCTGGGTGGCCCGGTTGAAGTTCGAGAGCGAGAAGGAATAGCCCCCCACCATGGCCTGCACACGGCCGGTCCAGGGGTCGATGGCGACCAGCGCGCCGTTCACCGCCGGCACCTGGCGCAGGCGATAGGCGCCGGCCGAGCCTGCCGGCTCGACGAAGACGAGGTCGCCGCGCTTGAGGCCCTTGCCGGCACGCGCCCAGGCGAGATCCTCGGAGACGATGCGGCCGATGCCGCCCTCGGTCAGGCGGACCTGGCCGTCGGGCGACTCGATGACGGCGGCGCGCCAGGCCCGGCGCTCGGCCGGCGCCGACTTCTTCGCCGCCTCGCGCTGCCATCCCTCGGCGATCTGCACGTTGCCCCAGCCGCCGCGCCAGCCATGGCGGCGGTCGTAGGCTTCCAGCCCATCCATCAGCGCCTTGCGCGCCGCGGTCTGCATGGTCGGGTCCAGCGTGGTGCGCAGATAGTAGCCGCTCTCGGTCAGACGCTTGCGGCCGAACAGGCCGATGCCGCGCCGGCGCACCTCCTCCACGAAGTAGTCGGCGTCGCGATAGCGGGCGCGCGCGGGGGCCAGCTCCACCACCAGGTCCTCCTGCATGGCCGCGGTCGCCTGCTGGCGGGTGATGGCGCCGCTCTCGACCATCTGGCCGATGATCCAGTTTCGCCGCTCGATCGCGCGCTTCTTGAAGCGGGTCGGGTGGTAGTTGCGCGGGCCCTTCGGCAGGGCGGCGAGATAGGCCGCCTCCGCGATGGTCAGGCGCTCCATCGGCTTGCCGAAGTAGTTGTAGGACGCCGAGGCCACGCCGTAGCTGCGATAGCCGAGGAAGATCTCGTTCAGGTACAGTTCGAGGATCTGGCGCTTGTCCAGCGTCGCCTCGAGCCGCCGCGCCAGGATCGCCTCCTTCAGCTTGCGGCCGATGGTGGCGTCGTTGGTCAGCATGACGTTCTTGGCGACCTGCTGGGTGATGGTCGAGCCGCCCTCGAGGCGGCGGCCGCGCACGGCGTTCAGCACGTTCTTGGCCATGGCGCGGCCAAGCCCGCCCACGTCGATGCCGCCGTGCTGGAAGAAGTTGCGGTCTTCGGCCGCCAGGAAGGCCTGCACCACCACCGGCGGGATCTCGTCATAGGGAACGAAGATGCGGCGTTCGGTGGAGAACTCGCCGATGAGGGTGCCGTCCCAAGCGAACACGCGGGTAGCCGTGGGCGGACGGTACTCGGCCAGTTCGCCGGCGTCGGGGAGGTCGTGGAACAGCCAGGCCGCGTAGATGGCGACCGCGAACCCCGCGATCGCGACGGCGCTCAGAACGGCGACGCCCGCCATGGCGAACCAGCGTTCGGCAGACTTCACGCGCACTCCTCCCGTCGAGCGCCTCGCGCCCCGGCAGCCGTCTTACCGACTCGGAGGGCCTGCGCAAAGGCCCGTGAGGTCACAGTCGCGGGCTCAGAGACCGGCGGCGAAGGAGGCGTATTCGGTGCGGGCCTCGAAGTAGGCGTCCACCGCCTCGGCCACCCCGTCCATCAGCTTGCCGCGGCGCTTCGGGTCGGCCAGCACCCGCTCGTCGTCGGGATTGCTCATGAAGCCCATCTCCAGCAGCACGGCCGGGACGTCGGGCGCCAGCAGCACCTCGAACCCCGCGTCGCGATGGCTGCGGCGCAGCAGGGCCGTGCGGTCGGCGATGTTGTCGAGCAGGACCTTGGCGAAGACCGACGAGCGGTTCAGCGTGGCGCGCTGGGTCAGGTCCATCAGGATGCGGGTCACGGCCGGGTCGTGCTCGGCGCCCTCGCTGCTGAACCAGTCGCCGCGGCTCATGAAGCGGCGGGCGGCGCGATCGGCGCCCTTCTGCGACAGGGTGTAGACGCTGGCCCCGCGCAGGCTGGCATCCGGTCCCGCGTCGGCGTGCAGGGAAATGAACAGGTCCGCGTCGGCGCGCCGCGCGATCGCCACGCGGGTGTCGCGCACCACGTAGCTGTCGCTGTTGCGCGTCAGCACGACCTTGTAGCGGCCGGTCCGCTCCAGCCGCGCCTTCAGTTCGCGGGCGGCTGCGAGGGTGATGGTCTTCTCGCTGTGGAGGGCCCCGTGGGTGCCGGGATCGTTGCCGCCGTGGCCGGCGTCCACGACGATGACCCGCTTGTCCCGCTTCGGGCGGGCCACGGCCTGCATCATGTCGGGCTTGTCGCGCCCTGCCACGCGGGTGGTCGGCGCCGGCGGCGCGCCGGTCGCTTCAAGATCTATGACGTAGCGGTAGACCTTCACTCCGTCGCCCGGCGGCAGCAGGAAGCGGCGCTTCACGGCGGCGGGACGGGTGAGGTCGAGCTTGACCCGGGCGGCGCCCGCCCGCTGGTCGGCGGACCAGGCGCGGACCAGGCCCTGGCCCTTGCCTTCCATGTCCTGGGCGCCCACGCCGCGCAGGTCCAGCACGACACTGGAGGGATCGTCGCTCACCACCTTGCCG
>DASPLM010000071.1:0-9383 GCA_035627575.1 Caulobacteraceae bacterium
GACGGTGCACCACCTCGGACGACGAGCCGGTCAGCTGGAGCACCACATCGACCAGCTGGCGCACGCTGAGCTCGGTGGGGTTGCCCAGGTTGATTGGGCCGCAGGGCTCGTCGTGCTCCATCAGTCGCACCAGACCATCGACAAGGTCCGCCACGTAGCAGAAGGAACGCGTCTGGGATCCGTCGCCGTAGATGGTGATGTCCTCGCCGGCCAGGGCCTGGCTGACGACGTTCGACACCACCCGGCCGTCGTCAGGCGAAAGGCGAGGGCCGTAGGTGTTGAAGATGCGCGCCACGCGCACTTCCGCACGGTTCGTTCGCTCGAAGTCGAAGCACAGGGTCTCGGCCGCGCGCTTGCCCTCGTCATAGCAGGCGCGTGGGCCTGTGCAGTTGACGTTGCCCCAGTAGCTCTCTGACTGTGGATGGGCCTCGGGGTCGCCATAGATCTCGCTGGTCGAGGCCATCAGCAGACG
Source organism: Caulobacteraceae bacterium (assembly GCA_035627575.1). GTDB lineage: Bacteria > Pseudomonadota > Alphaproteobacteria > Caulobacterales > Caulobacteraceae > JAEZEZ01. The sequence goes on from DASPLM010000071.1 coordinate 473, forward strand.
GGCGCCCGTGCGTTCCGCCAGTCGCAGCAACTGGTTGGTGCCGACCACGCTGGTCAGCATCGTGTGTTCTGGATCGGCCTGATAGAGTGGTGGCGAGGCGGCGCAGGCCAGGTTGTAGATGCGGTCGTAGCGGCGCCGGCCGATACGCGCGGGCAGCGGCTCGGTGATGTCGGCGGCGATGAACTCGAACCGCTCATCGCGCTCGAAACCCCTCAGGTTCTCCTCGGCGCCGGTCTGAAGGTTGTCGAGCGCCGTGACCCGGCAGCCATCGGCGAGCAGCCGCTCGCACAGGTGCGAGCCCAGGAATCCGGCCCCGCCGGCGACGAGGACCCTCGGTTGCCGACCATTCTTCATCATACTGCTTCAACCTGATCGAAAGTGCGGGTGGGAAGGGAGCGGGCGCGCGCGCCCGCGCCGGCCTCCAGGAGGTGCGCCTCCAGCTCGGCGGCGCGGTGGGATGCGGTGTGCCCGGCCAGGATTCGGGCCCGGCCGCGCTGGCCGATGGCGTCGCGCTCCTGCTCGCCGGTCTCGCTGAGCGCGGTCAGCACGTCCTCGGGCGAGTCGGCCAGGATGATCTCGCGTCCGGGCTCGAAGATGGTGTCGAGGCCCGACCACCGGTCGGACACGATCGGCGTGCCGCAGGCGGCGGCCTCGAACAGCCGCACGCTGGGCGAGAAGCCCGCCGCGATCATGTCCTGGCGCGTGACGTTGAGGGTGAAACGACTGGCGGCGTAGAACCGGGGGTGATCCTTCGGGCCGACGTGATCGATCCGCTCCACGTTCGGCGGCCATTCGAGCTCGGCCGGATATTGCGGTCCCGCTACGCAGGCGCGGAGCGCCGGCGCCCGGCGCGCCGGCTCCACCAGCAGGCGGTCCAGCGTCGGCTGGCGGTCGTCGCTGTAGGTGCCGAGGTAGCTCAGGTCCCATTTCCGTGTCGCGCCTACCGGCCGGTAGGCCTCGGCGTCGACGGAACAGTAGAGCGCCCGGGCGGCCGGCGACCCGTAGCGCGTCTCCAGCAGGTCCAGCGTCGGCCCGCCGGTAAAGGACAGGTAGAGGTCGTAGTCGGCGATCTGATCCGCCGCGAGGTACTCCTCGTCGCCCGTCTTCAGCTTGGCCAGGGTGACGGGCGTGTCGATGTCGTAGAAGGCGACGACGCCGTGGGCGGTGTCCTTCACCCAGCGGCCGACATCCACGCCGTCAGGCACGTACGAGCCGACGATGACGGCGTCGGCGTTCTCGATCTCACGCCGCCAGTCCTCCAGGTCCGCCAGTCCGCGGTAGAGGGCGAGCCGGCAGAAGTCGGGCTCCGCCAGGTCCCGGTGCGGCGCATACCAGGGGACGTCCCTTTCGAGGAACAGCACGTCGTGACCGCGCGCAGCGAAGGCCTTGAGCAGGGCGCGATAGGTGGTGGCGTGACCGTTGCCCCACGAGGACGACAGGCTGAGCCCCAGCACCACGAGCTTCATCGGACGGGCGGTCATGCCAGGCTTTCCTCGCGCTTGCGCCCTGCGTACTCGCGCAACAGGGCGTCGACCTCCGCGCCGCGGCGGTCGTAGGTGTGTTCGGACAGGATCCGCTGGCGCGCGGCCTCGCCGATGGCGGCGGCCCGCTCGGGCGTCAGGGCCTCGAGGTGATCGGCCACCTCCTTGCCGTCGCGGGCGACGAGGACTTCCTCGTCCGGCTGGAGGAACAGCTCGATCCCTTCCCAGGCGTCCGTGATCAGGCAGCCGCCGGCCCCGGCCGCCTCGAACACGCGGGTCGCCGGCGAGAAGCCGACTTCGGCCATGGAATCCCGCGCCACGTTCAGGACAGCGAGGGGCGAGATGTTGAAGGCGTTGTGGTCGCCGGTCCCGACGTGGCCGATGCGGCGCACGTTGGCGGGCATCGGCTTGTCGTCCCAGCCGTTGCCGCCCAGCAGGAAGCGGCGGTCCGGCAGCCGCGCGGCCGCGTCGAGGAAGAACTGCTCCACCCGCGCCTCCCGATCCGGCAGCCGATTGGCGAGGAAGTTGAGGTCGCCCTCGAAGCGCGGATCGACCGGGACGGGGTGATGGGTCGTCGGATCGAGCGCGTTGTAGACGGGCCTGCAGACCCGGGCGCCGAGCTCCTCGTACGCGCGGATCACGGGCGGTCCGCCGCCGTAGGTCAGCACGGCGTCGAGCTGCGGCAGGATGCGATGCGACGGATGGGCGGGATCGGCCTTCAGCTCGGCCAGGGTGGCCGGCGCGTCCACGTCCCAGAACAGCTTCACCGCGTGCGGGCGCGCGGCCGCAACGACGCCTTCCAGCAGCAAGTCGTCGAACACGCCGACGCCGCTGGCCTTCACCACCACGTCCGCCCGGGCGGCCTCGGCGATCACCTTCCCGGCCGCCGCCTCGGTGGCCTCGTAGACGACGACCCTGGCCCACTCCGGCGGGTCGATGTCGCGGTGCTTCTGCCGATCGAAGGCGTCGGGCTCGTAGAACACTACCTCGTAGCCGCGGCCGGCGAGCGCCCGCAGCATGCCCCGATAGTAGGTGGCCGCGCCGTTCCAGTAGGCCGACAGCAGGCTCGATCCGTAGAATGCGATCCTCATTCCGCGGCCTCCATGGGTTGGGGTTGGGCGGCGCCGAGGCGCTCGACGATGGCCAGCAGCTCGTCCACCCGATGAGAACAGGTGTGCCGCGCGCGGATGGTCTCGAGGCCCGAGGCGACCAGCTCGGCCCGAAGGTCGGCGTCGTGGGCGAGCGCGCGCAGGCAGCCGGTCATGGCCGCGCCGTCCTTCGCCACCAGGAAGTCCCGGCCTGGGCGGAACAGATGCTCACTGTCCGCCCAGGGCGCGCTGGCCAGGGGGATGCCGCAGGCGAGGGCCTCGAACACGCGGATGGTGGGGATCCCCGGCAGGGCGTCGACATAGAAGCGCCGCGGAACGTGCACCGTGGCCAGGTGGCGGGCGAACACCTCGGGCGCCCGCACGTTCGCCAGCCAGCCGCGGTAGTTCACACCATACCGGCTCAGGGTGCGCAGCGCCGTCTGCGGATAGCGGACGCCGTAGACATCCAGCGACAGCCGCTCTGCGTGTGCCGGCTGGAACAGGAAGCTGGTGAGTTCCTCGACCCGTTCGCCGTCGCCCCAGTTGCCGATCCAGACCAGGCCCTCGCGTTCGCCCTCCTGCTCCGGCGGTTTGAACAGGGTGACGTCGGCCGCCTCATGCCAGGTGAAGACCCGGTCGCCCCAGCCCCAGCGACGGTAGACTTCCGCCAGCGTCTCACCGAACGCCAGCACGCCGTCGTAGTCGGACAGGTCGAACGCGCGGATCGCCTCCGGATCGCTGACAGCCCGGTGGTGGGTGTCGTGGAACAGCAGGGTGAAGGCGGCGCCCTGCCGCCGCGCCCGGCCGATGGCCTTGACCAGGCCGGGCTCGTTCCATTCGTGGACGATCACCAGGTCAGCGCCGTCGCAGGCGGCCACCGCCTCCTGTTCGGCGGCGTAGGTTCGGGGGCGGAGGTCCGGATAGGCCTCGCGCCACGCCATCAGGCCCGCCTCGCCATGGTCGTCCAGCAGATTGCGCAGACTCCACGCGGCCGTGGGCTCCATCGCCTCCACCTCGTGACCGCGCGAGACGAGGTCGCGCAGCACGCCGCGCAGGAAATGGGCGTTGCCGTGGTTCCAGCAGGACGCCAGGGAATGGGTGAAATAGACGATCTTCACGCCGCCGCCTCCCGTCCGAAGACCTGGGCAAGGCCGGGGGCGACCGTCTCGTAAGCCGAGAGCACGCCCGCACGCATGGCCTCGACATTGTAGCGGCGGGCCCGCAGCCGCGCCGCCGCGCCGCGGCGGGCCGCTTCCGCCGGATCGTCCAGCAGACGCCGGCACGCCGCCGCCAAGGCCTCGAAGTCCTCGGCCCGGACGAAGTCGGCGACGCCGTCCCAGAGTTCGCGGAAGGTAGGAATGTCCGACAGAACGAGGGCGCAGCCGGCTTGTGCGGCCTCGAGCACCGAGAGTCCGAACGGCTCGTAGAGGGCTGCCGAGGCGAACACCGGGGCCGACGCCAGTTCGCGCCGCACGCCGGCCGTGTCGAGCGTTCCGAGCAGGTCAAGGCAGCGGAATTCGACGCTTTCCCCGTGCGGTCCCCGCACCGACCCGGCGGCGCGCACCGGCGCGTCGAGCAGGGCCGCGGCGCGATCGAGGGTCGCCAGGTTCTTGCCGGCGTCCCACAGCCGCCCGGCCGTGAACACCGACCGCCCACGATCGACGATCCGCGTGCGAACCGGACGCCGACCGTTATGCACGACCTGCGGGCGCTCGACGTTGTAGGTTCGCGCTACCGCATCCGCGAAAGCGCCGCTGGGCGCGATCAGGAGGTGGCAGGCTTCCATGCCTCGCCGCAGGGCCTCGGTGCGCCAGCGGAAGTCATCCGGCATCGGGCCTTCGCGCACCGCGCTCCACCAGGTGGCGACGCAGGAGTGGCAGACGCCGACGACGGGAATCTCGATCGGACGAGCCAGGGCCGGGCTGTTGAGGTGCACCAGATCCACGTCGGAGAAGCGGGCCAGGTCCGACACAGCCTCGGCCACCTCGTCAATGGCCCGGCGGTCGCGCGCGAGCCAGTCCAGCGGCAGGCCGGTGTCGACTAGCGTCAGGCCGTCGACCGCGGCGGCTTCGGCGCGCTGGCCGCGATCCAGCGGCGGGCCCATTACCGCCAGCACGACCTCAACGCCGCTCGCCGACAGGCCACGCGCCAGGTCGATGGCGTAAGTCCACACCCCGCCGACCGCGTCGGCGGTCATCAGCACGCGCACGGGTCGCCCGGCGCGCGCGGAGCCCGTTTGCGGAACCATCGCCAGAGTCACGAGACGGCCTCCGCCAGCGCCGCCGTCGGCGGCGCATTCTGCGCCTGCAGCCAATCGGCGAGCCGGGCGACGCCGGTGCGCCAGTCCAGCGGCTCGGCGAGCCCGAGCCGGCGGCGCGCCAGACGGGAGTCGGCCACGAAGTAGCGCTGGTCGCCCGCGCGCCAGTCGTCGTAGCGAACCTCGATCGGGCGCCCGATCACCGTCTCCAGGTGGCCGATCAGTTGGCGAAGGCTGACCGCGTTGGCCCGCCCGCCGCCGAGGTTGAAGGCGCGGCCAGAGACCGACTCGATGTCGCGCCAGGCCGCCATGTAGGCGTCCACCGCGTCGGCGACATAGAGGATGTCGCGCACCTGCCGCCCGTCGCCGTAAAGGGTGATCGGCTGGCCGGCCAGGGCGCGGATCAGGAAGTGGGCGACCCAGCCCTGGTCCTCGGTGCCCATCTGGCGCGGGCCGTAGATGCAGCTCATGCGGAAGACGCACGCCGGCATGCCGTAGCTGCGGGCGTAGTCGAGCACGTACTGGTCCGCCGCCCCCTTGGAGCAGCCGTACGGCGTGTGGAAGTCCAGCGGCCAGCTCTCGTTCACCCCGCAGGCGCGCAACTGCGGATTGACCGGGTGGTAGGCGCCCTCGATCTCCTGCAGTTCCAGACCGGCGAGGTCGCCGTAGACCTTGTTGGTGCTGGCGAAGACGACCGGCGTTCGCCGCCCGGTCCGGCGCGCCGCCTCCAGCACGTTCAGCGTGCCGCGGATGTTGACCTCGAAGTCCTCGATCGGATCGACCAGGCTCGTGGTCACCGCCACCTGGGCGGCCATGTGGAACACGGCCTTCACGTCCTTGACAGCCGCGGTCACCGCATCCTCGTCGCGGATATCCGCCAGGACGTGCTCGATGCGCCCCGGGTGCTCCGCCTTGAGCCAGGTCAGGTTCCGCTCCACCCCCGGACGGTTCAGGCCGTCGAGGATCAGCACCTCGTGACCCGCGCCGGCGAGGCGGTGGGCCAGGTTCGAACCGATGAACCCCGCGCCGCCGGTGACCAGGACGCGACCGCCCTCCCCCGCGGCGCCGGTCACGCGACCAGCCCGCGCATCTCGAGCTCCTTGCGGGCTTCGACGACGCGGTCCTCGGCCTCCTGCCGGGCCACCCACTCGGCCAGTTCGGCGAGGCCTTCCGAGAAGTCCTCCTGCGAACGATAGCCGAGCTCGGTCTGGATCTTCGTCAAGTCGGGGATGCAGTGGCGGATGTCGCCGGCGCGCGCCTTGCCCGCGATCTCGGGGGCCAGGTCAGGCCGCCCCATCGACCCGGCCTGAAGCAGGGCCACCTCCTCGACGGTCCGGTCCACGCCGCTGCCGACGTTGTAGACCTGGCCGTCCACCGCCTCGTGGTCCAGGGCCAGCAGGAAGGCGCGCGCGATGTCGCGCACGTGGACGAAGTCCCGCCGCTGCTGCCCGTCCTCGAACACCATGGGCCGCTGGTTGTTGGCGATCCGCGACGCGAAGATGGCCAGCACGCCGGTGTACGGATTGGAGAGCGCCTGGCCCGGGCCGTAGACGTTCCACATCCGCAGCGCCGTCCCCTCCATGCCGTACTGCTTCGTCAGTGTCAGCGTCAGCCGCTCCTGCACGAACTTGCCGATGGCGTAGACGGACTTCAGCGCGTTGTGCTTGGTCTCGGGCGTGGGGACCGGGATCATCGGCCGGCCTCCGCTGTCGAGCGGATCCCACGAGCCGTCCGGATTTCGGCCGCCGCGGACCACGTCCTCCACCAGTTCTCCGTCGACCGTCTTGTAGAGGCCCTCGCCGTAGATGCTCATGGAGGAGGCAGTGACGACCCGCTTCACCGGGTTGTCGATCAACTGCTGGAACAGCACCGCCGTGCCGTAGTCGTTGACCGAGGTGTAGCGGTCCACCGCGTACATGCTCTGGCCGACGCCCACCTCGGCGGCGAGGTGCACCACCTTGTCGACGCCGCGCAGGGCGCTCAAGACCGCCGCGTCGTCACGAATGTCGCCGGTGACCAGCTCGACGTCCGGATTGAGTTCCGCCGGCCGCTCGCAGGTCGGGTGGACCTGCTCGATCAGGCTGTCCAGCACCCGCACCCGGTCGCCCCGCTCGAGCAAAGCTTGGGCGACGTGGCGTCCGATGAAGCCGGCGCCGCCGGTGATCAGGATGGTCTCGGCCATGCCAGCCCCCGCTCAGCGCTGCACGAACTTGGAGAAGCGGCTCGTCGCGCCGCTCTTGGTCTCTTCCTGCTCCAGCAGGGCGAGATCGTTCTCGTCGAAGATCTCGAAGAACTCCTCCCAGCTGATCGGTTCCAGCCGGTCGTCCTTCTCGCCGAAGTCGAAGCGGAGCAGGCCGTCGCCCTCTCCGTCGCCGGTGCCGGTCACCTTGGCCGGCCGGCCTCCGCGCTCCTCGGCCCATTTGCGGATCTGATCGTGATCGGTGATTTTCTGCGCCTGGCCCATGGCTCGTCCTCACGCTCCCAAGGCCAAGCCAACACCTAGATCATGATCTAAGTTCCCCCGGCTGAGCAGTAATGGAGCTTCGCAGCCGTCTCGATTATCAATTGTTATTAGCTACACTACTGCATTCCTAACATATGATAGCTTGACAGCGCTTTGGATAACCTTCGCCGTGGGAGCGCGCCGGGAACAAAGCTCGCTCAACTTGGCTTTACGGGAGGAACAAAGCTGACGCGGCCTCCCGCCGCGCCGTTGGAGGGCAGCCCGCATGTCTCGTAAAAAGGTGCGCGTCGGTATCGTCGGGGTCGGCAACTGCGCCTCGTCCTTCGTGCAGGGCCTTAGCCACTACGCCGAGGCTACGGCGAACGAGCCGCCGCCCGGGCTGATGAACGTCGACCTGGGCGGCTATCACGTCGGCGACGTCGAGATCGCCTCGGCTTTCGACATCCATGCCGGCAAGGTCGGCCGCGACGTATCGGAGGCCATCCTGCTGCCGCCGAACAACACCCAGGTGTTCGCCAAGCCGCCGCGCGCGGGCGTGCAGGTCCTGCGCGGGCCGACCCTCGACGGGATCGGCCGCTACATGGCCGGCGACATCGAGGAGTCGCCCGAGCCCGAGGTCGACGTGGCCGAGGCCTTCCGTCGCTCCGGCACCGAGATCGTCGTCTCCTACCTGCCCGTCGGCTCGCAGCGGGCCACCGAGTTCTACGCCGAGAAGGCGCTGGAGGCGGGCTGCGCTTTCGTCAACTGCATCCCCGTCTTCATCGCTTCCAACCCCGAATGGGCCCGGCGCTTCGAGCAGCGCGGACTGCCGATCATCGGCGACGACATCAAGAGCCAGGTCGGCGCGACCATCATCCACCGCATGCTGGCCAACCTGTTCCGGGAGCGCGGCGTGAAGCTGGAGCGCACCTACCAGTTGAACTTCGGCGGCAACGCGGATTTCAAGAACATGCTGGAGCGCGAGCGCCTGCAGTCGAAGAAGATCTCCAAGACCCAGGCCGTGACCAGCCAGCTCGACGTGCCGCTGGACGCCGACGACATCCACGTCGGTCCGAGCGACTTCGTGCCGTGGCTGACTGACCGCAAGTGGGCCCACATCCGGCTGGAGGGCACCACGTTCGGCGGCGTGCCGCTGAACGTCGAGGTCAAGCTCGAGGTCTGGGACAGCCCCAACTCGGCCGGCGTGGTCATCGACGCGGTGCGCTGCGCCAAGCTCGGCCTGGACCGCCGCATGGGCGGTCCCCTGCTGGCTCCGTCCAGCTACTTCATGAAGTCGCCCCCGGAGCAGTACACCGACAACGAGGCGCGGGAGCGGACCCTGGACTTCATCGCCGGCGACAGCGCCCCGCGCGCTGCCGACGCGGCGCCGGTCCGCCTGGTGTCGTGAGCGCGCGGGTGATCCTCGTGCGTCACGGCTCCCACGACCTGCTCGGCAAGGTGCTGTGCGGCCGCATGGACGGAGTCGGCCTCAATGCCGCAGGCGCCGCCCAGGCCGAGGCGGTCGCCCGCCGGCTCGGCCGCCAGAAGGTCGCCGCCGTCTACACCAGCCCACGCGAGCGCTGCCGCCAGACTGCCGCGCGCATCGGTGCGGCGCTGGACCAGGAGCCGGTGGTAGCCGAGG
>DASPLM010000072.1:0-3069 GCA_035627575.1 Caulobacteraceae bacterium
CCAGGGGCCTGCGGTCGGCCAAGCGGTACTCGTCCTCGGAGTGGAAGGCGGCGCGCCGGTGGATGTGGCGCAGCACCTGCTCGATGCCCTCGTCGTCCTGCACCAGCAGGGTGCCGGTCGAGGCGCCCATGAACACCTTGATCCCGCAGCAGCCGGGCAGGCGCTCCAGTTCGCCCAGGAACCTGGCGTTCTCATGGGTGCCGCCGACGTAGAAGGCGTGGTCGCAGTGCATGCGGCCGCGGGCGCGGCCGAGCTTGTCCGCGAGGGCCTCGGCGTCGGTCGTGGTCGGCTCGGTGTTGGGCATCTCGAAGACGGCGACGACACCGCCCAGCACCGCCGAGCGGCCGCCGGTCTGCAGGTCTTCCTTCCACTCAAGCCCCGGTTCGCGGAAGTGCACCTGGCTGTCGATGACGCCAGGCAGCACCGTCAGCCCCGCGGCGTTGAAGACCTCGCCCGCCGAGGCCTGCGACAGGTCGCCGACGTGCGCGATCTTGCCGCCCCGGATGCCGACGTCGGCCATGCCGCGCCCGGCGTGGTTCACCACCTCGCCGCCGCGGACGATCAGGTCGAAGGTTTGGGCCACGTCAGGCTCCCCGGGTTCGTTCCGCCGCCGTGAAGGCCTCGGCCAGTTCCAGCGCGCGGTCGTCGGAAGCCTCGGCGGCGGGGGCCGCTTCAGCCGCTTCCGGCTCCGGCTCGGGCTCGGCCGCGGCGGGCTGCCAGCCGGGCTCGGTCTCGGCGTACAGGCGAAGGGCCGCCTCCAGCACCTTGTCCACCGGCACGTCGTACATGTGGTTGATGGTCTGATCGAGCCGGGGGTCGTGCAGGCGGAAGTCGTCCATCTGCTTGGGCCCGCGCACGGCCCGCGCCTGGGGACCCCACGGCCCCTCCAGGGTCTCGTCCGAGGGGCCGAACACGCCGAGCACCGGGACGCGCGCGGCCGAGGCCAGGTGGGTCCAGATCGAGTCGTTGCCGACGTACATGCGGCAGCGCTTCAGCAGGGCGCAGGCCTGCAGGCGGCTGAGCTTCCCCTGCGCCTCGATCACCCGGTCGCGGCCGACGGTCATGCGGATGGTGTGGGCCGCCTCGCGGTCGGCCTCGACGCCCACGATCAGCAGCCGGCCGTCGGCCATGGGGCCGTCGGGGCCCAGCAGGTGGCCGGCGATCTTGGCGAAGCGCTCGGCCTGCCAGGTCTTGCCGATCCAGTCGGCGCCCGGGCCGATGGCCAGGATCGGGCCGGAGCCGCCCTTGTTCCAGTCGCCGGCCAGCGCCTCGACGGCGGCGGCCTCGGTCTCGTCGCTGGTGAACAGCCAGGGCGCGGGGGCGTCGTCCTCGAGCGTCAGGACGCGGGCGGCCTGGACCACCTTGTGGGCCAGCGGCTGGTCCTTGGGCCAGGGCTGGCGCACGGCGCGCTTCTGGCGGTTCAGCAGGCCCGAGACGTCGGTGCCCCTCAGGTCGACCACCAGGCCCCACTTCTGCGAGCGCACCTGGCTCCACAGCTTGAGCACCCGCGTGCCCTTGCCGTCGCCCTCGATGACCAGCAGCTGGTCGAGGTTCGGCGTGTCGCGGAACAGGGGGGCGGAGTGCTCGCCGGCCACGATGGTGAAGGCGGCGCCGGGCACCTCGTCGTGCAGGCGGCGGATCAGGCCCGACGAGAGGATCGCGTCCTCGGGGCGGGACTCCATGATGCAGAGAATCGGGAAACGCGCGCTCATCGGGAGCCTTTATAGCGCGTTAACGGCGGGTGGATGGGGCTTTGTGCGGCGAGGCTTCGTCGCTACATGCGACCCATGACCGCGCAGACCGCCCGCCTGACCAGCCGCGCCCTGATAAGGGTCGCCGGACCCGACTGGCGCAGCTTCCTGCAGGGGCTGCTGACCCAGGACGTGGAGACGCTGGGAGACGGCGAGGCGAGGTTCGCCGCCCTGCTGACGCCCCAGGGCAAGGTGCTGTTCGACCTGTTCGTGGCCGGTGACGGTGACGGCGCCCTGCTGGACGTGGCGGCGGACCGGCGCGACGCCCTGCTCCAGCGGCTGGCCATCTACCGCCTCCGCGCCAAGGTGGAGATCGCGCCCGACGACCGCGACGTGTTCGCGGCCTGGGACGGGGACATGTTCCGGCCCGAAGGGGCGGTACGTGTCCCCGCGATGGTGCAGGACCCCCGCCTCCCCGCCCTGGGCGTGCGCATCTACGGGGACACGCACCGGCCCGGGGGGCCGGAGCATGTCCCCTCTGCCGAGGACGCCTACGCGGCGCACCGTCTGGCGCTGGGCGTCCCCGATCCGGCCGTGGACGCCGTGCCGGACAGGACCTACCCCATCGAGGCCAACTTCGACCTGCTGAACGGGATCGATTTCCGCAAGGGCTGCTTCGTCGGCCAGGAGACCACCTCGCGCATGAAGCGCCGCGGGGTGATCAAGAACCGCATGCTGCCGATCGTGTTCGACGGTCCGCCGCCGGCGTTCGGGGCCGAGCTGCTGGCGGGCGAGCTCCGCGCCGGCGAGGTGCTGAGCGGCCGCGACGGCCGGGCCATGGCCCTGGTGCGCCTGGACCGGATCGAGGGCGCGGCGCTGAGCGTGGACGGGCGGCCGGTGCGCGTGGAGCGGCCGGGGTACCTCGTTCCTTCACCCATCGGGTGAAGGGGGTCCCGCGCACCGGAGCGCAGCGCAGGTCTGCGCGGGGGAAGCGGGGTTACGGCGCGGGACGAGTTCCGCGCCCCGTCGAAGCTGCGCGTTCAGCGCCGAGGCCGCCGACCGTCTACCCCCGCTTCCCCCACGCAAGGATCTCCGGCGCTCCGCGCCTCCGATGCGTGGGTTCCCCCTTCACCCCATGGGTGAAGGAACACTACCGCACATGTTCGCGATAGGTTCTCACCCGCGCCCGACTCGGGCACCCTCCGCCCATGACCGAGCCCGTCCGCTGTTCCTGGCCCAAGGCCGATCCGCTGTACGTCGCCTACCACGACGAGGAATGGGGCGTCCCTGAATACGACGACCGCGCACTCTACGAAAAGCTGGTGCTCGATGGATTTCAGGCGGGACTGTCCTGGATCACCATCTTGCGCAAGCGGGA
>DASPLM010000073.1:0-7908 GCA_035627575.1 Caulobacteraceae bacterium
ACCACGCCGGCTCGCCCGACCGGGTCGTCCTGGTCGGGTTCAAGAACGAGGCCCTGAAGCCCCTCACCGGCAAGACCCTGGCCGAGGTCGCCGCCCTGCGCGGCAAGAGCGCGGAAGAGACCGCCATCGACCTCGTCATCGAGGACGGCAGCCGCGTCGGCACGGTCTACTTCCTGATGGACGAGGCCAACGTGGCCCGCCAGACCACTCTGCCCTGGATGAGCTTCGGCTCCGACGCCGGCGCCTTGGCGCCCGAGGGCGTGTTCCTGAAGTCCTCCAGCCACCCGCGCGCCTACGGCAACTTCTCGCGCCTGCTCGGCAAGTACGTGCGCGAGGAGCGGCGGCTGACGCTGCAGGAGGCGATCCGCAAGCTGACCTCCCAGCCGGCCCTGCACCTGGGCCTGCGCGAGCGCGGCCTGCTCAAGACCGGCTACTTCGCCGACGTGGTGGTGTTCGACCCGGCCGCGGTCGCCGATCTGGCCACGTTCGAGAAGCCGCACCAGCTGTCGGTTGGGGTGTCCGACGTGTTCGTGAATGGGCGAGCCGCGCTGAGGGCCGGCGAGCCGACCAACCTGCCCACCGGCCGCGTCGTCCGCGGCCGCGCCTGGACCGGCTGGCCGGAGGGCGGCTGCCGCGCCAAGGCATCGGACTGGACCTGGGCCTGGCCGGCCCCGCCGAAATAGCGGCGCCGTTCATCCGAGCGCCGCAATACGGCCCCGGAACCTGCCTACGCCTCGTGCGGTTCAAGCCCGCGTACGAGGGAGCGTAGCCATGGCCGCCAAGCGCAAGGGTCAGAAGACCCGCCCGAACGAAATCCAGGACCGCCTGACCTTCGTCGCCCCCGAGGCGGCGTCCTTTGCCTACATCGAACTCGACGACGAGTTCGAGATTCCGCCCATCCCGCAGCGCTATGCCCTGAGCGAAGCCAGGGTGGCGTTCCGGATGAAGCAGCCGGTCGAGCGGTGGTGATTGGCCGGCGGCTCGCCGGCTGATCCTTCCGCTTCAGCGGTCGCCGCTGCATCGCAGCAGGCAGCCGGCCGCATGCGCCAGGAGAGCGCCGGCCTCGAATCCGGCCAGGCGGGGGCCGCTCACGAAGGCGCCGTCGAACAGCAGGGCGATCTGCATCGCCGTGAGATCCGGCTCAGGACACCCCGCCTCCACGCAGAGAATGGCCAGGCGCCGGTGCATCTCGGTCTTGTGACGGCGGGCGATGGCGCGCGCCGGATGGGTTTCGTTCGCGAATTCGGCGGCGACGTTCACCTGCGGACAACCGCGGTACCGGGGCCGTTGCACCCGCTCGCCGATCCACGCGCACAGGCCCACAATGCGGCCGTGCGGGTCTGAAGCCGCCGAGATCGCCGCCTCCCACTGGCTCCAGAACTCCGCGTCCTCCCGTTCGAGGAAGGCCTCGACCAGGGCGTCCTTGGTTGGGAAGTGCCGGTAGATGGTCGTCTTCGCCACCCCCGACGTCTCCACGATCTGCTCCATGCCCACGGCGCGTACGCCCAGGGCGTAGAAGAGGCGCGAAGCGGTCGCGAGCGCCCGCTCGCGGGATCGCGCGCTGCGGGTGGGCTTGGGCTGAGGCTGGCTCGTCTCGGGCATGCTGCTCATTGACAACGATACCGACCGGTGTCACTCCGGAAAAACGCTACTGATCGGTATCGCAACATGTTCGGGATCACATCCGTCGCCGTGGCTGGAGCCAACGGCCACACCGGCCGCTTCGTCATGGAGGCGCTGGAGGCGGCGGGGGTCGCCGCGATGCCGCTCACGCGCAGCGCCGTCTACCTCGCTCGTAACGGCGCCCAGCGGACCGCCCGTTCGTTGGAGATCGATCGCCCCGAGGCGCTGGATGCGGTCCTGTCCGGAGCGGACGCCCTCATCAACTGCGCAGGGCCCTTCCTCGACACGGCGGAGCCCCTGGCGCGCGCGGCGCTGAGGGCCGGCATCCCCTACCTGGACGTCTCGGCGGAGCAGCATACGACGCGGCGGCTGTTCGAGGAGCTGTCAGGCCCCGCGGAGAAGACGGGCGCTATCGTGGCGCCCGCCATGGCGTTCTACGGAGGCCTTGCCGACCTTCTCGCGTCGGCCGTGATCGGGGCCGGCGAGCCCGTCGACGACATCCGCATCGCCGTCGGCCTGGACAGCTGGCAGCCCACCCGCGGCACGGTCGAGACGGGCAGGCGCAACACCTACGAACGCCTGATGGTCAGGAGCGGCGGACTCACGCCCGTCGGATCTCCGCCGCCCTCCCGTGACTGGCGGTTCCCGCCGCCCATCGGCCTGCAACCCGTCGTCGGCGTCGCGCTCAGCGAGATGATCCTGCTGACGCGGCACACCGCGGCGCGGTCCATCACCAGCTTCATGAACCTGAAGCCCCTGGAGGACCTGAGGTCGCCCGACGCGCAACCGCCCGAGCCAGTGGACGGGAAGGGCCGGTCCGCCCAGCAGTTCGTCTTGGAGGTCGAGGCAGACGCCGGCGGCGAGACCCGCCGCGCCAGCGCCGCCGGCCAGGACATCTACGCCGTTTCCGCCGCCATGGTCGTGCAGGCCTGCCTCGACATCGGCCTGCTTCGGGGCAAGGTCGCGGGCGTCCGCGCGCCCGGCGAACTGTTCGACGCGCGACGTTTCCTCCAGCGGCTCGCGCCGGAGATCAGGGTGAGCTTCGATCGCCGCTGAAGCGGGAGTCTCCGCTACTTCCCTTCACCCTCAAGGCTGAAGGTTTGAGTACACCACCACCCCGTCCACCACCGTCAGCACGGCGCGTCCCTTCGGTATCTCCGCCTCCGCCGCCTTCATCAGGTCGACCGAGAACCCGCTGAAGTCCGCCCGATACCCCGGCTTGATCAGCCCCAGCTCGCCCTCGCGGAACGACGCGTACGCCGGCCAGGTCGTGAACATCTTCAGCGCCGTCTTGCGGTCCACCGCCTGGTCCGCCCGCCAGTCGGGGCCGGAGCGCCCGTCAAGCGACTTGCGCGCCACTGCGGCGTAGAACTCGATCAGCGGATCGCCGCGCTCGACCGGCGCGTCGGACCCGCCCGGCAGGATCGCGCCGCTCTCCACGATCCGCCGCCAGGCGTAGGCGCCGTCCAGCCTCGCGTCCCCCAGCCGGGACGGGGCGAAGAACAGGTCGCCGATGGCGTGGCTGGGCTGCATGGAGGGGATCACGCCCAGCGCCCGGAAGCGCGGGATGTCGGACAGCCGCAGCACCTGGGCGTGCTCCACGCGGAAGCGCGGCTCCTCCACCGGCCGCTCGCCCGCCGGCACGGCCTTCAGCGCCGCGTCGTACCAGTCCAGGGTCTCGGCGTTGCCGCGGTCGCCGATGGCGTGGGTGGTGATCTGGATGCCGCTGCGCAGGGCCTGGGTATAGATCGGCACCTGCCGCGCCGCGTCGGTCTGCATCAGCCCCGTCGTGTCGGGCCGGTCGGCGTAGGGCGAGAACAGGGCCGCCCCGCGCGAGCCCAAGGCGCCGTCGGCGTAGAACTTGATCATGCGGGTGATCACCCGCCCCTCGCCCGCCGTGCGCGCGCCGCCCTCCAGCAGGGGCACGCCCGCCTCCGGCGTCAGTCCGTTGTACACCTTGAGCGGCGCATCGCCCCGCTTCGCCCGCGCCTCGAGCGTCAGCATGTCATCCCAGCCGACGCTCATGTTGTGCAGGCCGGTCCAGCCGTATTCCGCATACACCTTGAAGCCGGCGTCGTAGGCGCGCTCGCGCTGGGCCTCGCTGTCGGCGGGCATCAGCTTCGCCACCAGCTGTTCGGCCGCGTCGATCAGCATGCCGTTGGGCTCGCCGGCCCGGGTCTTCAGGATGTCCCCGCCCTCGGGCGCGGCGGTCGTGCTCGTGATCCCCGCCGCCGTCAGCGCCGCGGAGTTGACCACCACAGCGTGGCCGTCCGCGCGGCCCAGCATCACCGGCCGGTCCGGGACGACCCGGTCGAGGTCCGCCGCGACCGGGAAGCGCTTCTCCGGCCAGTGCGTCTCGATCCAGCCGCGGCCGACCAGCACCGGGTCGTTCGGGTGCGCGTCCGCCCAGGCCTTCAGCTTGCCCAGCATCTCCTCCAGCGAGGCCGAGCCCTCCAGGTTCAGGGTCAGCTCGCGCTCGCCGATCCCGCGCAGGTGGGCGTGGGCGTCGGTGAAGCCCGGGAACAGGGCCGCGCCCTTCAGGTCGATCCGCGTCGTCTGTCCGCCGGCGAGTTTCTCGGCGCCGGCCCGCGAGCCGGCGTAGACGATCCGGTCGCCGCGCACCGCCACCGCCTCGACGGTCGGGCTGGACTCATCGCCGGTGTAGATCGGCCCGCCGCTGATCAGCAGCGTCGCCTTGGGCTCCGCCGCCCCGGCGCCGGAAGTCAGGGCGAGCGCGGCCAGGGCGGCGGCCAGGCCGAAGTGTCTGCGGTTCATGGAAGAGCCTCCCGGAAGTTGCGGCCAAACTGCCGTGGCCGGACGGAAGGTCAAGCGTGCTTCTCCTTCTCTCCAGAGGGAAGGAGGGCTCCACGCACCGGGGGAGCGGAGCGCCGGAGGTTCGGCGCGTGGGAGGAAGAGTGGGTGCGCGGCGATCGCCTGCCATGACCTCGTCCTTCGACAAGCTCAGGATGAGGTCGAATGGGATCGTTCAGTAGAATTCCTCATCCTGAGCTTGTCGAAGGGCGAGGAATTCGGACCCGCGACGCGCCTTTCAGGCAGACACTCTTCCTCCGGCGTGGACCTTCGCGCGCTGCCGCGCGCTCCGGTACGCCGGGACCTCCTTCTCTCCAGAGAGAAGGAAAGCTCTCCAGAGAAATGGATGATACCGCCGGCCCGCTACTCCGGGTTCGATCGCGGCGGGTAGTAGGAGGGCTCGATCGGGCGGGGTCTCGCGACCAGGCGCTCGGGCTCGGCCGGAGCGCGGCCGCCGCGGCGGGCGCGGGGCTTGATGGAGAGGGTGAAGGCGACAAATTGCTCGTCCTTCGATCGGCCGTAGATCGAGACCTCGCGATCGACGAAGGCGAGGGACGCCTGGAAGCCGCCCTTGCGCCATCCGATGCCGGCGGTGAGGTCGCCGATGGCGGCTACCTTGTCGGCCGACAGGCTGACGCGGCGCATCTCGCCGCTGCGGCCGCGCAGCAGGTTCAGCCCGACCGCCTGCTTCTCGTCGGACGCGAACAACAGCCAGCGTCCCTTGCGATCGGCCTCGCGTGGAAGGGTCAGGCGGTCACGCAGGCCGGCGAGGCGCCCCGAGGCAGCGACCCCGGGCGTCGGCGTACGCTCCCCGCCGCCGAGCGCGACGGTCAGCTCCGCTCGCTCTGCGCCATCCCGCCGGCGCTCTCCGCCCAGGGCCAGACGCGGCTCCCGGTCCCACTGGACCTGCTCGGCCTGGCGCAGAGCCGGGGCGGCGGCGCGGCCGACCGCGGCGGCGGCGGCCTCGGCGTACTCGACCGCCAGCGGCGGAGTCGGCGCGCGGACCACGTCCACCAGGGCCTGGGGCTGCTCGATCGGCGTGGCCGAGAAGTCGGGCAGGGTCTCCGGCGCGGTGCGCATCGGCTCGTCCAGGGACGGGTCCGCGATATCGGCGATGGCGCTGCTACAGACGGAAAACAAGGCGCCGCCGCCGGCTCCCGAAAGAACCGCGCCGGCCACAATCGCTGCGATGCCCCTCGAGCGCCGCATGCGTACTCCCCCTGTCCAGCTGCGACGTTAACCTTTACGGCAGAGCCGGCAAAGCCTGATTTTGAACGCCATTGTCCGAGCGGCCGCCGACGCCTAGCATTCCCGCCCTGAGCCGCCGCGCTGCCGCCGCGATCGTGCGGCCATGATGGTCCGACCGCCACAGGAGGCTCCCATGAGCGCCATCCTCGCCGCCCTCGTCGCCGCAAAGCTGGGCGGGGCCGCCGCCGAACCGCCGAAGACGAAGGAAGACAAGCCCGTGACCCACACCGTGACCGCCGAGGGGGTGGCCGGCCTGCCCTTCTCCCATGGCAAGGTGTTCCGGACGCTGGACGAATACCTGGAACACCGCCGGGCGCTGGGAGCGCAGGACGCGCCCCACTACACCGAAATCAGCCCGGGGGTTTACGAACTTTGGGGCGGCCGACGCCCGCCCGGGGTCAAGCCGCCCACCTTCACCCGCCAGCAGCTGCTCGAAGAGTTCGGCTTCAGGGAATAGGCGTCAGGCGCCCTCTTCCGCGTACTGCGCCAGCAGGCGCTTCAGGCGCTCGCCTTCGGGCCTGAGGCGGTTGAAGTAGTTCACCGTCAGCACGCTCCACACGGCGGTCAGCACCACGCCGAACAGGATGGCCCCGTCGCGCACATTCTGCGGCGTCATCTTGCCCACGGAGACGAGCTGGCCCAGCGCGACGGCCAGCCCGACCACGCCGATGGCCATGATCGCGGCCATGAACCGGAAGCGCCGCTGCGCCATGGCGTTCTCGTCGATGAGGGCGCGCAGCGTGTCCGCCGTGCTGGCGTAGGGGTCGGGATGGGCCCGCCGGTGGCGCGCGTAGAGGCGGCCGGCCACGACCAGGGCGATCCACGGCAGGGCCAGCAGAACCAGGACGCTCCATTCACCGGCGAGATCGAAGGGGAACGGGTCGGCGACCACGTTCCAGGCGATCATCCCGGTCCAGGCGCTGAGCAGCACGGCCATCAGGCCGAGGAAGGTGCGGAACTTGCCGCGCCGGCGTTGCAGGGTGTGCATGATGTCCTCCGTCAGATAGGCGACCGCCGCCGCGGTCGGGGTGTTGGCGTCCGAGCGCCAGGCGCGTTCCAGCCGTTCAAAGTCCATCGCCGTCCTCCGCGACCAGGGTGGATATCCGCTGCCGCGCCCGGTTGAGCCTCGCGCCGACGTTGGTTTCCGTCAGGCCGTGCAGGCCGGCCATGTCGCGGTAGGAGGCGCCTTCCAGCGACAGCAGCATCAGCGAGCGGTCGAGAGGTCCGAGGCGGCGGATCGCGGCATACAACCGGTCCAGCAGGGCGCCGTCCTCGCCGCCGTCGGGCGGCGCCAGGGCGACCTCCCGCCAGGCTTCGGCGTCGCGCCGCCGCCGGCCGCGCTCGCGGCGCACCCAGGTCAGGGCCCGGTTGTGCGCCACCCGCCAGATGAAGGTCGACGCGGCGCTGTCCGCACGGAACGCCGGCGCCGCCTTCCATACGGCCAGCATCAGCTCCTGCAGCAGGTCGTGCTGGTCGGCCGGCTCGGCGAAGGCGCGGCTGATGCGGTGGAGAACGCCCAGGTGCTCCCGCATCCAGCCCGCGAACCGCTCGTCCTGTCCCGTCATGGCTCCATCGTCCGTTCGGTCAGTTTGACCACGCAACGGAGGCGATCCTTACACGCGCGACAAAAAACACCCGGGAAAGCGCGTGCTTTCCCGGGTGTCCGGTCTCGTGACGGGCGATCGCTGGGCCGCCCGGCGTCGTCAGGCTCAGCCGAAGCCGAAGTCCGACGCGTCCATGTCGGCGTAGAGCGTGTTCTGCAGGGTGATCACCGAGCCGTCGGGCAGGGTGATGGTCACGCCGCCCGAGCCGTTGTCGGCGATCGCCAGGTCCGAGTAGTCGTCGGCGCTGGTCGAGAACAGGCGGATCTTGTCCGCCCCGTTCTCGAAGTCGGTGATGACATCCGTGCCGGTTGCGCCGCCGATGAAGACGAACTGGTCGTTGTCCGCTCCGCCGGTCAGGGTGTCGTTGCCCTTGTCGCCGTAGATGCGGTCCTGGCCCGCGCCCCCGTCGATGGTGTCGTTGTTGGCGCCGCCGTTGAGGACGTCGTTGCCGTCGTCACCGTTCAGGGTGTCGTTGCCGTTCATGCCCTTCAGGTTGTCCGCGCCATCGCCGCCATTGAGCGTGTCGAGGCCGTTGAAGCCGTCGACCTGCTCGTCCGCCGCCGAGCCGAAGAAGGTGTCGTTGAAGTTCGACAGCTGGAAGCGCTCGATGGAGACGAAGCTG
>DASPLM010000074.1:0-2093 GCA_035627575.1 Caulobacteraceae bacterium
GCCACGGCCAGAGCCAGTGGAACCTGGAAAACCGCTTCACGGGCTGGGTCGATGTCGACCTGACTGACGAGGGCGAGGCCCAGGCGCGGCGCGGCGGCGAACTGCTGAAGGCCGAGGGCGTCCACTTCGACCGCGCCTACACCTCGGTGTTGACGCGCGCGATCCGCACCTGCGGTCTGGCGCTGCAGGCGGCCGGCCAGCCGGAGGTCCCGGTGGTGCAGGACTGGCGCCTCAACGAGCGCCACTACGGGGGCCTGACCGGTCTCGACAAGGCGGAGACGGCCGCCCGGCACGGCGAGGAGCAGGTGAAGGTCTGGCGCCGTTCCTACGACATTCCGCCGCCGGAGATGGCCGCCGACAGTCCGTGGAGCTTCGCCCACGACCCCCGCTACGCCGGTATCGACATCCCCTCGACCGAGAGCCTCAAGACGACGCTGGACCGGGTGCAGCCCTACTGGGAAAGCGAGATCGCGCCGGGCCTGAGGGCCGGCGAGACCCTGCTGGTGGCCGCCCACGGCAATTCGCTCCGCGCCATCGTCAAGCTGCTGTTCGGCGTCGGCGACGAGCACATCGTCGGCGTGGAGATCCCCACGGGCAACCCGCTGCTGATCGACCTCGACGACGATCTCCGGCCCGTCTCCGCGCGCTACCTCGACGCGGCGCGGGCCACGCCCCTGCCGGCGGCCGCGTGACCGTGGACGCCGAGTTCATGCGCCGGGCGATCGCGCTCGCCCGCGACAACCACGGCCTGACCGCGCCCAATCCGTCGGTCGGCTGTGTGCTGGTCAGGGGCGGCGAGATCCTGGCCGAGGCCGCCACGGCTCCGGGCGGGCGTCCGCACGCCGAGGAGCAGGCGCTCGCGGCCTCCGGCGACCTGGCCAGGGGCGCTACGGCCTACGTCACCCTGGAGCCCTGCGGCGCCCGCTCCGGCGGCTCCAAGGGCTGCGCGCTCCTGCTGGTCGAGGCCGGCGTGAGCCGGGTTCTCGTGGCCTGCGAGGACCCGTCGCCCTATGCCTCGGGCAAGGGGCTGGAAGTCCTGCGGGCCGCGGGCGTGGCGGTCCGCTCGGGGCTGCTGGCCGAGGAGGCGGCGCCGCTCTACGCCGACTGGGGCCGGCAGCACGCAAGCCGCTGACTTCAGCAGGAATTAACCGTCGTCGTTCATAACGGCAGCCAGTCTTTACGAGTCTGGACCATGTCCGCGAAGGAAGCCGGCGCGCGCTATCGCCGACTCAGCCAGCAGGAAGTCGACGCGGTATGCGCGCGGCACGATCGCCTGTGGGCGTCGCTGCCCGGCGGCGCGCGCGCCGTTTTCGCCTGGGCCGATCTGTCCGGCCTCGACCTCTCGAACCGCAATCTCTGCGACGCGGACTTCTCCGGCGCGATCCTGGCGGGCGCCAACTTCTCCGGCGCACGGCTCGAGCAGGCCAACTTCTTCGGCGCCGACATGCAGGGCGTGAACCTGGCCGAGGCCAGCCTGCGCCGGGCCGACCTGCGCGGCGCCTGCCTGCGCGGGGCCGACCTGTCCGGCGCGGACCTGTTCGAGGCCGACCTGCGCGAGGGCATGATCGCCGCCGCCCACGCCCAGCTGGGCATCCGGGTGATCGAGCACGCCACGCGCGCGGCGGAGGCCCAGGGCGCCAGCCTGGTGGGCGCCAACCTCGAGCGCTCGCGCCTGTCGGGCATCATCGCCATGAAGGCCGACTTCACCGACGCTGTCATGCGGGACTGCAAGCTGGTGCGCGCCAACCTGAAGCAGGCCACCCTGCGCGGCGTCGACCTCGCCGGGGCCGACCTGTCCAGCGCCGACCTGTCGGGCTGCGACATGCGCGACGCCGTGCTGGTGGGCGCCAAGACCGGCATGTGGCGCACCGACGGCGCAGACCTGACCGGGGCCCTGACCGACAAGCCCGTCGGCGTGGCCGTGGACAGCCTGCCTTACGACTCCATGCTGCGCGATCACGCCCTGTGGTGCGAGACCGGGGGCCGCGAGGGCTCGCCGTCAGTGTTCGACAAGGCCGACCTGCGCGCGCTGAAATCGATCCGCGGCCTCAACCTGACCGCTCTCTCGGCCAAGGGTGCAGTGTTCTACGGCC
>DASPLM010000075.1:0-2270 GCA_035627575.1 Caulobacteraceae bacterium
CGCTTCTACGGCCAGGACGCCCAGGGCCGCTCCTTCGTCATCGGCGCCAAGGAGGCCGTGCGTCCCAACGCCTCGGCCCAGACGGTGACGCTGGTGGGCCCCTCGCTGCGGCTCAACAACGCCGAGAACAAGCCCACCCGGGCCGGCGCCGCCAAGGGCGTCTACAACCAGAAAACCCAGCGCGTGACGCTGAGCGGCGGCGTCCATGTCAGCGACGTTGGCTCCGGCTATCGCTTCGATACGGCGCGGAGCATGATCGACACCAGGACAGGGGTGATCTCCGGCGACGCGCCCGTGAAGGGCAGCGGCCCCCTTGGAGAGATCAGCGCTTCGTCCTATGCCATCTATGACCAGGGTTCGCGGATGACGTTCAAGGGGAACGTGAAGGCGCGGATCAACGCGAGGACGACGCAATGAAGCGCTGGACGGCGGCGATGCTAGTGGCGGCGGCATGTGTGGCTGTGGGCTCGGCCCAGGCCCAGATCGCCCCGGGCGGGGGTCCGATCGACATCGGAGCCGACGACCTCGACGTGAACGATGTGGCCCGCACCATGACCTGGTCGGGCAAGGTCGAGGCGCTGCAAGGGCAGAACCGCCTCCGGGCGGACCGGGTTGTCGTCTACTACGGCAAGTCGGGCGGCGCAGCCGCCGACGGCGGCGCCTCCATGGGCGACATCGAGAAGCTGGAAGCGCGCGGCAACGTCTACTTCGTCTCGCCGACCCAGGTCGTGCGCGGCGACGTCGCCGTCTACACCCAGGCCACCGATACCCTGGTCGTCACCGGCGAGGTCATCCTGAAGCAGGGCGAGAACGTCCTGAAGGGCTCTCGCCTGGTGGTCCAGGTGGGCGCCGGCCGCGCCACCATGGACAAGGATTCGAACAGCCGCGTCCGCGGCGTGTTCTATCCCAACAGCCGCAAGGGCGGCTGAGGCCCAAGGGAGGCGACGGGCGCGTGCTGAAGAGGAACGATACGGCGACGGTCGAGGAGACCGCGCCCGCGCCCGAGACCATCCCCGAGGGGCTGTTCGTCGATCGCGTCGGCAAGTCGTTCCGCGACCGCCGCGTGGTCAACAACGTAAGCCTGCGCCTGGCGCGAGGCGAGGTCGCGGGGCTGCTCGGGCCCAACGGCGCCGGCAAGACCACCTGCTTCTACATGATCACCGGCCTGATCCAGCCGGACTGCGGGCGCATCTACATCGACGGCGAGGACGTGACGGCCCAGCCGATGTACCAGCGCGCGCGGCTGGGCGTCGGCTACCTGCCGCAGGAGGCCTCGATCTTCCGCGGCATGACCGTCGAGGAGAACGTCCACGCCATCGTCGAGCTGCGGGAGCCGGACCGCACCCGGGCGCGCGAGGAGACCGACCGGCTCCTGGAAGAACTCCGCATCTCGCACCTGCGCGCGGCCCCGGCCGTGTCGCTGTCGGGCGGGGAGCGTCGCCGCTGCGAGATCGCGCGCGCGCTGGCCAGCGAACCGGCCTTCATGCTGCTCGATGAACCGTTCGCCGGCATCGACCCCATCGCCATCGCCGACATCCGCGAGGTGATCGGCTACCTGAAGCGGCAGGGGATCGGCGTCCTGATCACGGACCACAACGTGCGCGAGACGCTGGACATCATCGACCGCGCCTCGATCATCCACGGCGGCGAGGTGTTGTTCGAGGGTTCGCCGGAACAGATCCTGGCCAACGCCGACGTGCGCCGCGTCTACCTCGGCGAACAGTTTCGCTAGGCGCCGGCGAGGACCGCAGCGCGGGCCTTCTCGTACAGTTCGATGTCGCGGGCGAAGACCCGCTCGATCAGCCGCCGCTCGTCGGTCGTGAGTTCGCTGCGCTCCCGCTCGGGCGTGCGGTTGCCCCACTCCAGCGGAACCTCGCGGCCGGTCTTCTCCGCCAGGCCGGAGGCGAACAGATCCAGCCGCTCCAGCACCCCCCAGTGGAAGTAGCGCTCGCGCAGGAAATCGAACGGGTCGGCCGACGTCTCGTCGCCGACCACGTAGGCGACGGCCGGAAGCACCGAGCGGCGCTCCTCGTCGGCCATGTAGTTGAGGTAGTCGATGAAGCTGCGTCCCGCCGCCTGCAGCTGGCCCGTCAGGTAGCGCCGGCGCGCGGGCGAGCGCTTCTGGAAGCCCAGACGGTCGTAGTTGTAGTTGGACAGGATGCGGGCGGCCGGGTCGCGCAGCAGGGTGACGTAGCGCAGGTCCGCCTGCGGAATCGCCGGCTCGCCGTAGCGCAGGTGGCCGGTGACGATGTCGTCGTCGCGGACGTCCG
>DASPLM010000076.1:0-3302 GCA_035627575.1 Caulobacteraceae bacterium
GCATGCCGGTGCCGAGCGCCTTGGCGCAGGCCTCCTTGGCGGCGAAGCGCTTGGCGTAGCTCCAGGAGGCGTCGGGCTTTCGCTCCGAGCGGGTGCGTTCCAGTTCGGTAAAGCAGCGCATCCTGAAGCGGTCGCCGAAGCGGGCGAGCGACGCCTCGATGCGGCGGATGTCGCAGAGGTCAGAGCCGATGCCGATGATCAAAGGCCGCCCTCCCCTCGTCGATGGCCGCGCGCATGGCGGCGAGCGCGGCCGGCAGGCCGACGAAGATGGCCTCGCCGATCAGGAAATGGCCGATGTTGAGCTCGCGGACGGCCGGCAGGGCGGCGATGGTGCGGGCCGTGTCGTAGTTCAGGCCGTGACCGGCATGAACCTCGATCCCGGCCTCGTCGGCCAGGCGCGCGCCCTCGTGCAGGCGCCGGAAGATGGCCCCCGCCTCTTCAATGCGTCCCTCGCCCAGGGCGTCGCACCAGGCGCCGGTGTGCAGTTCCACGACCGGCGCGCCCATCTCGGCGGCGGCGCGGATCTGCTCCGGATCGGCCTCGATGAACAGGGACGAGCGGATGCCGGCGGCATTGAACGACCGCACGACCTCGGCCACGCGATCGAACTGGCCCGCGGCGTCCAGGCCGCCCTCGGTCGTGCGCTCCTCGCGCCGCTCCGGCACCAGGCAGGCGGCGTGCGGCCGGGTGCGCAGGCCGATCGCCTGCATCTCCTCGGTCACGGCCATCTCGAAGTTCAACGGCTTGCCGGTGCGGGCGCACAGGTCGGCTAGGCGCGCCAGGTCCGCATCGCGGATGTGCCGCCGGTCCTCGCGCAGGTGGGCCGTGATGCCGTCGGCGCCGGCCTCGATGGCCAGTTCGGCCGCGCGGACGGGGTCCGGATGGAGACCGCCGCGGGCGTTCCGGACCGTGGCGACGTGGTCGATGTTCACCCCCAGCCGGATGCGCTGCGTCACGCCCGCGCGCTCCCGGAAAGCCGCCGGCTGCCCGGGTCCTCCACCGGGACGGCGGCCAGTTCGGGCGGCAGGGCGTCGGCGGGATAGGCGGGCACGTCGAGGGTGGCCAGGGCGACCAGCGGAGCCCCCACCTCGGCGCGGCCTCCGGAGCGGTCGACGATGCAGCCGGCGACCACTACGTCGCCGCCCGCGTCGCGGATGGCCTGGATGCACTCTCGCGAGGACAGGCCGGTGGTGACGATGTCCTCGATCATTGCGACCTTGGCGCCCGGCTCGAGGTGGAAGCCGCGCCGCAGCCTGAACTGGCCGCCCTCGCGCTCGACGTAGATCGACGGCACGCCCAGATGCCGCGCGGTCTCGTAGCCCGGGATGATCCCGCCGACGGCCGGCGACACCACCACCTCGACGTCCGGGCGAATTGCCCTCACCTTCTCGGCCAGGGCCTTGCACAGGCGTTCGCAGCGCTCAGGCCGCATGAACACCAGGTTCTTCTGCAGGAAGACCGGGCTGTGCAGCCCCGACGAGAGCACGAAGTGGCCTTCGCGCAGGGCGCCGGCGGCGCGGAACTCTTCGAGGACGTCGTCCGAGGTCATGGGCAAATCTCCTGGCGCGGACTTAGCCAGCCGAAGAGGCCGTAACAAGGGTGCGCCGGTCGCCACGACAAGCGGACTGGCGGGCGAGGTCATGCCTTGCCGAGGTAGTCGAGCTTGCCGATCTCGACCCCTGCGTGACGCAGCAGGGCGTAGGCGATGGTCAGGTGGAAGTAGAAGTTCGGCAGGACGAAGCCCTGGACGTAGCTCCGGCCGGTGAAAGGAAACTCGCCGCCCGGCGTTTGCAGCACGACCGGGGCGTCCTCCTTTCCGTTGATCGCCGCGCGGGGGACCGCCTCGATGAACCGCACCGTCGCGGCGATGCGCGCCTGCAGATCGTCGAAACTGGTCTCGGTGTCGGGCATGGCGACGGTCTCGACTCCGCCAAGCCGCACCAGGGCGCCCTTCGCCGTGTCGCTGCAGCGCTGGATCTGGGCGGTCAGCGGCGCCATGTCGGGCGCCAGCCGGGACTCGAGGAGGGTCGCTGGGTCGAGCCCCTTTTCCTCCGCGAACGCCCGCCCCTTCTCCAGGATGGCGGACAGGCTGGCGAAACCGCGCAGCAGGGCGGGAACGGTGATGTCGTAGAGTTCGGTGGCCATGGCCAAGCCTAGCGCCCACCGGAGCCGTCGTCGACGGCCTAGCCCTTCACCCGGTCCACGGTCTCCACCGACGGACAGGCCCGCAGGGCCGCGGCGATGTGGGTCAGGTGGCGGGCGTCGACCACCTCCACGTCGAAGTCGACGTCGAAGAAGTCCGCCTGCCGGTGCGCCATCTTCAGGTTCAGGATGTTGGCTCCGGCCTCGCCGATGATGGTGCAGGCCTGGCCGAGCACGCCGGGCGCGTTGCGGATGGTGGCGCGAAGGCGGGCGGCGGCGACGCTGTTGCGCTCGGCCTCGGGCGTCCACTGCAGGTCGCGCCACAGGTCCTCGCGGTCCTCGAACTCGGCGAGGCGCTCGCAGTCGATGGTGTGCACCGTCAGGCCCACGTCCGGCTGCAGGATGCCCATGATCCGGTCCCCCGGCACCGGGCTGCAGCAGGGGCCGAAGTGCACCGACACGCCCGGCGTCAGGCCGCCGCCGCGGATGAACAGGCGGCCGGACTTGCCGTCCTCGATGCGCGTGCGGGCCGAGGCGGCGGCGCGCTCGGAATCCTTGAGGCCGGGGAAGACGGCGTCCAGCACCTGGGCGGCGGCGATGCGGCCGCGGCCGACCGCGGTGAACAGCTCTTCCTCGCTGGCGGCCGAGAACCGCTCCATGGCCGGGCGCAGCGAGATGTCCGCCAGCGACTTGCCGGCCTTGGCGAAGACCTGGTCGATGGAGACCTTGCCCAGCTTCTGGAACTCCCCCTTCTCGGTCTGGCGGATATGGCGGCGGATGGCGGCGCGGGCGCGGCCGGTGATCGCCAGGGAGCGCCAGTCGGCCGGGATGGTCGCCTTGGGCCCGCGGATGATCTCCACCACGTCGCCGTTCTGCAGCAGGGTGCGCATCGGGCGCAGCTCCCCGTTGATCTTCACGCCGATGGCCGTGTCGCCGACCTCGGTGTGGACGCCGTAGGCGAAGTCCAGCGGCATGGCGCCCTGGGGCAGGCTGATCAGCTGGCCCTTCGGCGTGAAAACGAACACCTGGTCCATGAACATCTCGAGCTTGGCGTGCTCGACCAGGTCCTCCACGTCGCCGCCGCCGTGCTCCAGCACCTGCACGAGGTGGCGCAGGTTCTGCAGCGGATCGCGGCCGCCGTCGGCCGCCGCGGCCTCGGC
>DASPLM010000077.1:0-5290 GCA_035627575.1 Caulobacteraceae bacterium
CTTGTGCCCGGTCATCCAGAAGCCGCGCATGTCGCTGTCGCCGTTCTCGACCAGGCTGATCAGGATCAGCTGGGTCACCACCAGGGCGGCGGTCGTCCAGTGCAGGAAAAGGGAAACGGTGGAATAGCGGTCGCGCGGCTCGGCCATGGCATCCTCCCTATCGACCCGTACAGTCTGGGGAAAGGCGCCGCCCGCGCCAAGCCCCTTCACCGCCCCGGCGGCTGCCCCTAGAAGCAGGCTGCACCATTCGGAGTTCCGTCATGTCGTTCCGCGCCCCTGTCCGCGACCTGAGTTTCAGCCTCGTCGAGGCCGCCGGCGTGGGACGCCTGATCGAAACGGGCGCCTTCCCGGACTTCGACCTGGAGACGATGGACGCGGTGCTCGGCGCCGCCGGCCAGTTCGCCGACGAGGTGCTGGCGCCGCTGAACCGGTCGGGCGACCAGCAGGGCGCCAGGTACGCCAACGGCGCGGTGACCGCCGCCCCGGGCTTCGCCGACGCCTACCGCCAGTTCGCCGCCGGCGGCTGGACCAGCCTGACCGCCGAGAGCGAGCACGGCGGGCAGGGGCTGCCCAAGGCGCTGGAGCTGGCGTCGTTCGAGACCTTCCATGCGGCCAACATGGCGTTCGGCCTCTGCCCGATGCTGTCCATGGCCTCGATCGAGGCGCTGCAGCAGGTGGGGACCCCGCGGCAGCAGGCGCTGTACCTGTCGAAGCTGGTGTCGGGCGAGTGGACCGGGGCCATGGTGCTGACCGAGCCCCAGTCCGGGTCGGACCTGGGTACGCTGCGGGCGACCGCGGCGCCGAACGGCGACGGGACCTACAGCCTGTCGGGGCAGAAGATATTCATCACCTGGGGCGACCACGACGCGGCGGACAACATCGTTCACCTGGTGCTGGCGCGCCTGCCGGACGCTCCGGCGGGCTCGAAGGGCATCAGCCTGTTCCTGGCGCCCAAGGTTCTGGTCAACGAGGACGGCAGCCTCGGCGCCCGCAACAGCTTCCGGCCCGTGGGCGTGGAGCACAAGCTGGGCATCCACGCCTCGCCCACCTGCGTCATGAGCTACGAGGGCGCGACCGCGGAACTGGTCGGCCAGCCCAACCAGGGCCTGGCGCACATGTTCATCATGATGAACGCGGCGCGTCTGGCCGTGGGCGTCGAGGGCGTCGGCATCGCCGAGCGGGCCTTCCAGCAGGCGCTGGGCTATGCGCTGGAGCGCCGCCAGGGCCGCTCCGCCTGGACCGGCGAGGCCTCGGCGCCGATCTTCGACCATCCGGACGTGCGCCGCATGCTGGCGCTCGGCAAGGCCAAGATCGAGGCGGCGCGGGGCATCTGCCTGTCCACCGCCGTCGCCGCCGACCTGGCCAGGACCGCCGCGTCGGAGGAAGACCGCAAGCGCTCCAAGGCGCGGGAAGACCTGTTCGTGCCCATCGCCAAGGCGTGGTCCACCGACATGGCCTGCGAGGTCGCGTCGCTGGGCGTGCAGGTCCACGGCGGGATGGGCTTCATCGAGGAGACCGGGGCGGCACAGCATTACCGCGACGCCCGCATCACCCCGATCTACGAGGGGACCAACGGGATCCAGGCCATGGACCTGACCGGCCGCAAGCTGTCGATGGACGGCGGCGAGGCGGCGCGGGACCTGATCGCCGAGGCTCGCGCCGTGGCGACCGAGCTGGAGGGCTCGGCGGACGGTCGGCTTTCCGTCACTTCGGCCGCGCTGTCGGGAGCCGCCGAGGCGGCGGCGACGGCGACCGCCTGGCTGCTGGAGCGCAAGGGCGCCAGCCCGACGGACGTGCTGGCTGGGGCCTCGGCCTACCTAAGGCTGATGGGCGACATGGCCGGGGGCATGATGCTGGCGAAAGGCGCGCTTGGGGCCGTGCGGCGGCTTGCGGCCGGGGAGGGCGATGCGGCCTTCCTGAACGGCAAGGTCGAATTGCTGGGCGTCTACGCCGGAGCGGTCCTGCCGCACGCCGCGGGGCATGCGGCCGAGGTCATGGCCGGCGACCGGGCCCTGGCGGCGCTTACGGCGGAGGCGCTGGCGGGGTGACGAATCACCAGAGCGCGCCGGGCGCGAGGTGTGTACTAGATAACACGTTGTTATCTAAGCATATTTTAAGTTTTCAGCCTCTGTTCGACTCGACACACTGCTGCCGTTTGCGCCGCGCGGAAGTGGCGTCTACCGGTCCTGCGGCGGCCCGGCCGGCGGCGGGGCGGCCAGCAGGCCGGGGCCGTCGAGCAGGCCGATGGTCTCGCGGACGTAGACGGCGTGGGTGACCACGCCGATCTCCAGTTCCAGCTGGCGGGTCAGGACGCCGGCGACGAAGGCGCCGCTGGCGTGCTCGGTGCCGGGACGGCGGCGGCCGTAGCCGGCCATGAACACCGGCCCGCCGGAGTTTCCCGACAGCACGGTGATGTCCATCAGGAAGGTCGGGAACGAGGCGATCGGCGACAGCGGGTACGACGCCACCCGGCCGGTGCGCAGGATCGGAAAGCCGGCCCGGTTGGACGACTGGCCCAGCGGATAGCCCACGGTCATCATCTCGTCGCCGGGGCCGACGCCCCACTCGTCGAAGGAGGTCTCGGTCGCCAGCCAGGCCAGGGGGATGGCGGCGCGGGCGAAGGCCTGGGGCGCCTTCACCTCCATCACGGCCACGTCGTAGGTCGGGTGCTGGGTCCACAGCGGCGTGCCGGACGCGCGGATGAGCACCGGCTCGGCCGCATAGCGCCAGCCCGCCGCGGTCTCCATCCGCCAGCCGATGCGGGCCTCGTCGCCGGCCATGCGCTCCAGCACGTGGCGGGCGGTGACCAGCACGGTGCGCGGCGAGCCGTCGGGCCTGGGCGCGTCCACCAGGAAGGCGGTGCCGACCGTCCGCTGGCCTTCGCCGGCCGGCTGTTCGATCTGCACCGTCGCGTTCATCAGCTCGATCGTGAGATCGGGCTCCATGGCGTCACCACAAGCTGCACTGTCCGGTCCTCATATGCGGCGGCGGGCGCGGGCTCCGCAAGCGCCACCGGCGGCCGAGCGGGCGCTTGAACCGGACGGCCCGGCCGTTCAGATACGGCCCATGACAGAACCCACGCCGCCGGTCGCGCCCCGCATCCCCAAGGTCATCGAGCAGCTCGGGCGCACGCGCACCGACGACTACGCCTGGATGAAGGACGAGAACTGGCAGGCGGTGATGCGCGACCCGTCGCTGCTGCGCGCGGACATCCGCGCCCATCTCGAGGCCGAGAACGCCTACATGAAGGCGATGCTGGCCGAGACCGAGGGGCTGCAGGCGCGGATCTTCGACGAGATGAAGGGGCGCATCAAGGAGGACGACAGCTCGGTGCCGTCGCCCGACGGCGGCTGGGAATACTTCAGCCGCTTCGAGACCGGCGCCCAGCATCCGGTGTTCGCCCGCCGGCCGCGTGGCGAGGGGGGCCCCGAGCAGGTCCTGATCGACGTCGACGCCATGGCCAGGGGCAAGGCCTACTTCCAGGTCTCGGCCGTGGGCCACAGCCCGGACCATGCCCTGTGGGCCTGGGCCGAGGACGACCAGGGCTCTGAGTACTACGCCGTCAAGGTGAAGGACCTCGCCTCGGGCGAGACCCTGGCCGCCTGCGTGACCAGCTCCACCGGCGACTTCACCTTCTCGGCCTGCTCGCGCTTCCTGTTCTGGATCTGGCGCGACGAGAACGGCCGGCCTGCCAAGGTCTTCCGCCGGCCGGCGCGCGGCGGCGAGGACGTCCTGGTGTACGAGGAGCCGGACGCAGGCATGTTCCTCAGCGTCGGCCGCACCGGCTCGGACGCCTTCATCGTCATCGGCTCCGGCGATCACGAGACCAGCGAGAGCCTGCTGATCCCGTCGACCGATCCCGAGGCCGCGCCGCGGGTGGCCCAGCCGCGCGAGACCGGCGTGCGTTACGACCTGGAGCACTGGGGCGACCGCTGGATCGTGCGCACCAACGCGGACGACGCCATCGACTTCAAGCTGATGGTGGTCGCGGGCGACGACCTGTCGAAGGCCAACTGGAAGCCGTGGCTGGACCACCGTCCCGGCGTCTTCGTCACCGGCGTGCACGCCTTCCGCGACTGGCTGGTGCGCACCGAGCGCCAGGACGCGCTGGACCGCATCGTCATCACCGGGCGCGCCGCGGGCGAAGAGCACGCCGTCGCCTTCGACGAGGAGGCCTTCGCCCTGACGCTGGACCCGGGCTACGAGTACGCCACGGACCAGGTGCGCTTCGTCTACACCTCGCCGACGACGCCGCGGCAGTGGTTCGACTACGACATGCGCACGCGAGAACGGACCCTGCGCAAGACCCAGGAGATCCCCTCCGGCCACGATCCGGAGCGCTACGTGGCGAAGCGGCTCTACGCCACGGCGCCCGACGGCGAGCAGGTCCCGATCACCGTGCTGATGCGGGCGGACACGCCGCTGGACGGCTCGGCCCCGCTGATGCTGTACGGCTACGGCTCCTACGGCATGGCCATGGAGCCGGTGTTCTCGATCCGCCACCTGTCGCTGGTGGACCGCGGCTGGATCTGGGCCACGGCCCACGTGCGCGGCGGGTCCGAGAAGGGCTTCGGCTGGTTCCTGGACGGCCGAAAGGAGAAGAAGCCCAACACCTTCACCGATTTCGTCGCCTCGGCGGAGGCGCTGATCGACGGCGGCTACGGCCGGGCGGGGAACATCGCCATCTATGGCGGCTCGGCCGGCGGCCTGCTGGTGGGCGCCGCGGCCAACCTGCGGCCGGACCTGTGGGGCGCGGTGATCGCGGCGGTGCCGTTCGTGGACGTGCTCAACACCATGAGCGACGCATCGCTGCCGCTGACCCCGCCGGAGTGGCCCGAATGGGGCAACCCCCTGGAGGACGCGGCCGCCTACGACCTGATCGAGAGCTACAGCCCCTACGACCAGGTGAGGCCGAAGCCCTATCCCGCGGTGCTGGCGACGGGCGGCCTGTCGGACCCGCGCGTCACCTACTGGGAGCCGGCCAAGTGGGCGGCGAAGCTGCGGGCGAACACCACCTCGGGCGAGCCGGTCCTGCTGAAGATCAACATGGAGGCCGGCCACGGCGGGGCGTCGGGCCGGTTCGACTTCCTGAAGGAGATCGCGCTGGACTACGCCTTCGCCGTCTGGGCGCTGGAGCGGAAGAGGGCGGCGGTGTGATCGTCCGCGACGCGACCGAAGCGGACCTGCCGGCCGTCTCGGCGCTGTACGGCCGGCATGTGCTGCACGGCACGGCCAGCTTCGAGTACGACCCGCCGCCGGTGGAGGAGATGGCGGCGCGCTGGCGGACGGT
>DASPLM010000078.1:0-4046 GCA_035627575.1 Caulobacteraceae bacterium
GGAACGACCTTCAGCCGCACCAGCCAGGCCAAGCATGACAGCAGCCGGTGCAGCAGGCCGGGCGTGGGGCCCGCCCCGGTCCAGACCTCGCGCACCCCCGGCCACTGCCGCTCCGCCAGGGCGAGGTCCGGCGTCTCGGCCAGGGAGAAGCGGATGGGCCGCAGCGGCACGCCGCCCGGCGGCGCGATGGTGCGGGAGAGGTCGTCGATCAGGGCCGGCGCCCCGACGCGCCGGCCGCCGCGCAGGATCGACAGGGGCTTGCCGGCGTAGCTGGAGATGGCGCGGACCACGTTCGGCCCTATGCCCGCCCAGGGGGACGGCGCCACGCCCGCGCGGACCACCTCGATGCGGTCGAGGTCCCCCGCCAGCGCCTGCACCACCGCGCTGGAAAGCGCCGGAAAGGTGCTCAGACCCGACAGGACGAACACGCCTCGCGCCTTCGCGGTCGCGTCGAAGGCCTCGATGCCGACGACGAAGTCCGCGCTGTCGGCGAGATCCAGGTAGTTCGCCCCCGCCTCGATGCACGCTCGCACGAGGCGGTACGGGTCGCGACCGTAGAGCTGGAACGGTCCGGCCGCATCGACGACGATATCGGGCGCCTCGGCCGCGAGGACGGCCGCCACGTCGACGTCGCGGTCCATCACGACCGGCCCCAGTCCCGCCTGGGCGTCCAGACCGGCGCAGAACGCCTCGGCCTTGGCGAGCGACCGGCCGGCGATCGCGAGGGTCAGGCGCGCGTCATGGGCCAGCAGCCGCGCCAGCCGCGCGCCGAAGGTGCCGTATCCGCCGACGATCAGCACCTTCATGCCAGGAACCGGTCCTCGTGGCCCGGCTCCGCCAGCATGCAGATCTCCCGGCGGCCGAACCATTTCAGCCGGTTGCGCGCCGCCGCGCCGTACAGCCGGTCACGCAACGCAAGCGGCAGCAGGCGCAGCACGCGCACCCACGACCATGGCGCGCCGAGGCCCTCGAACATGCGGATCGAGCCCTCCGACTTCACATAGAGCCGGCCGCCGTCGATCAGCAGGTTGGTCTCGTAATCGACCGGGTCGAGGCCGTAGTGGACGTACAGCGCCCGCCCGAGCGGCGTCTGGGCCGGCAGCAGGCGGAAGCGACCCGAACGGTCATGGCGCAAGACAAAACGCGCCCAGCCGGAGCAGAGCGCGCAGTGTCCGTCGAAAACGATGATCGGCCGGTCGTCCGGGAACGCCGGCACGGCGGGGTCGTGGCGATAGCTGTAAGGCTCGCGCACCCGCCCGCTCCGCGGCCCCCTAGAACGGGATTTCGTCGTCCAGGTCGAAGCTCTCCTTCGGGCCCGACGCCTTGGCCGGACCGCCCGAGGAGCCGCCGCCGAAGCCGTAGTCGTCCTGGGACGACGGGCCCGAAGAGTCGCGGTCGCCGCGGCCGCCCAGCATCGTCAGTTCGCCGCGGAACTTCTGCAGCACGACCTCGGTGGAATACTTCTCGACGCCCTGGGCGTCGGTGTACTTCCGCGTCTGCAGCGCGCCCTCGATGTAGACCGTCGAGCCCTTGCGCAGGTAGTTCTCGGCCACCTTGACGAGGTTGTCGTTGAAGATGACGACCGAGTGCCACTCGGTCTTCTCCTTGCGCTCGCCCGTCGACTTGTCGCGCCACGTCTCGGAGGTGGCCAGGCGCAGGTTGGCGACGCGGTCGCCGGAATTGAGGGTGCGGATCTCCGGGTCGCGGCCCAGATTGCCCACCAGAATGACCTTGTTGACGCTTCCCGCCATCGGCCCCGTTCCTTTTCTTACGCAGGGTTGCGGGGACTCACCCTACCCGGGCAAACGCAAACCGCAACAACAATGTTCTATTTCTGTTCCGCCGGAGCAGCGTCAGACGCGGAATCGGTCTGGCCCGCCGCCGGGCCGGCGTAGATAGCCCCCGGGATCACCAGAGTCCCGTCCGGACCGCGTGTGAAGGCGAAGAATCTGCCGCTTGTCAGGCTGTCGCCGTACTTCACCCCGGCCCGATCGATGAAGATGAACTTGCCCTGGTAGGAGCCGACCAGTTCGCTGCGCGACCCGCCCATGCGCAGGAAGCGCACCCGCAGCGCCTCGAGCCGGCCGACACAGTTCTCGATGATGTCGACGTTGTCGTCGACCTTGTTGAACTTCGGCGGCTCGTCGGCCTTCAGCGTGACCTGGTAGCAGACGCCCCGGTCGGTCGGCGCCTTGGGACCGGTCTCGCAGCCGGCCAGGGCGAGTCCGGCGGCGGCCGCGGCGAAGAAGATCCCGTGCTTCAGCATGGCGCGCGCCCTAGCGGATGGTGCAGCCGCGGCCCTGGGTCGTCAGGGTGCGGAAGGTGCGGTTGTCGTTGGACTGTTCGACGCGGCCCGGAACCAGGCGCAGGGTCGTGTCGCCCCAGCGGCCGTAGACGGCGTCGCCCGGACGCACGCACTGGCCGTCGAACAGCAGGCGCACGCAGGCGTCCAGCGAAAGCCCGGTGGACAGCTCGCGCCAGTCGCCGCCGGCGTGGCGCAGGCACTGGCCGGCCGGACCCTGGGCGACGGGCGCGGGGCCGGCGTCGGCGTAGTCGTCGGGGCGCGGCTCGTCCTCGATCACTTCCACCGGCGGCGCCTCGACCACCGGGGGCAGCACCGGCGGCGGGGCCAGGGAGGCCGTCTCGGCGGCGACCAGGGCGCCGCTCTCGTCGAGGCCGACGTCCAGGGACTGGGCCGAGACTCCGTTCTTGCGGGCGCATTCGGCCAGGCTGGACTCACCGACGAACTGGCCGTTGACGTAGCAGCGCAGCCGCCGGCTCGGGTCCAGCGTGGGCGCTTCCTTCACGTCGACGGTGAGCGCGCCGCGCTCGGCGGGCGGGGTCGAGGACTCCTGGCCGCGGCTGGCGAGCATGACGGCGATGACGACGCCGGCGAGGACGGCCAATCCGGCGCCCAGCGCCAGGATCAGATTCCGGTTGTTTGGAGACTCCATGACCCTCGCCTAGAACGCGCCGCCGCCGGAAGCAATAACGCCCGGCCCCGCGGGCGCGTCAACCGCCCAGTCGGTCCAGCGCGGCCTGGTAGTTGGCGACCTGGGCCTGCAGGTAGGCCGGGGCCTCGCCGGTGATGGCGGGCGTGTCGGGTTTGCCCTTGGCGATCAGGTCGCGATAGGCGGTCCGCACCGTCGCCAGCGCCTTCTCCAGGGCGGTGATGGCGGCCTTGATGTTCTCCTTGGAATCCAGGCGCAGGTTGGTCGGCAGGGCGAGGCCGTAGACCTTCTCCGCATCCTTGTCGTCCACGGGCGGAGACTCGCGCACGACGCTCTCTTCCAGGCCCAGCCCGCGCAGGGCGTCGAGGCCCAGGTCGCCCGCGGAGATCTCGACCTTGGCGCGGTCGTCGCGCGGCTCGATCTTGAGCCGCTGCATGGCGCCGTAGATCTCGGTGCCGGGCGCGTCTTCCTTGGCTTCCTTCACCACGTCCTTGGCCACGGTCACCCTGGCCTTGAAGCCGCTGGCGCGCTCGATCTTCTTGGCGAGGGTGGCGAGAGTGTCGCCCACCTCGATGGTGACCGCCTTCCGCGTGTTGCCGACCTGGACGTAGAACTTGTCGCCGGCCCGGGCCGAGGTGCCGGCGGTGACCAGGCCGGAGTCGCTCTGGTCGATCGTGCCCTGCGGCAGGCCCAGCCGGTCCAGCACGCTGGCGCCGCCCTGGGCCACGGCGATCGCCTTGGGCGCGGCCACGTTGCCGGGGCCGGCGAAGCGCGTCTGCCATTCCACCTGGCCGGTGATCGGGTTGATGCGCGCGAGGAACCCCTCGGTGTTCTTGATCTGCCCGCTGCTGGAGCCGGTGGAGCCGGTGGTCGTCTCGGGAACCGTGGTGGCCGCCGGCGTGGTCCCGCCGATCCACACGTCGCCGTTGGCGAAGGCCGCGCTGGTCCCCTTGTCGGCGCCGGCAGCGCCGAAATAGGTGAGCCGGTCGTTGGCCGAGGCCGCCAGATCGCCCTCGAGCGCCAGGACGAAGGCGTCCGAGCCGCCGCTGTGGGCGGTGTTGATCGTGGCCACGCCGCCCAGCGCGGTGTTGCCGG
>DASPLM010000079.1:0-5163 GCA_035627575.1 Caulobacteraceae bacterium
AGCGGCTTGGAGCCGGGCTCACGGGTGGCGAAGGCGGGCTTGGTCGCGGCGACGGAGCCCGCTCCGGCGCTTCGCGCCACCTCCCCCATGGCGGGGGAGGAGGGAGTCCTTTCTCTCCCTGCCCCTTGTGGGGAGGGTGTCGCCGCAGGCGACGGGTGGGGGGCCGCGGCGGCGGGCTTCGGCGCCTCGCGCGTGGTCTCGACGTTGCCCTTGCCCTCGACCTCGAGCGCCACCAGCGGCGAGCCCACGGCCACGACGCCGCCGGCCTCGCCGTGCAGGGCGACGACCTTGCCGGCCACCGGCGAGGTCAGCTCCACCGTGGCCTTGTCGGTCATGACGTCGGCCAGCAGCTGGTCCTCGGCCACGTGGTCGCCGACCTTGACGTGCCAGCCGACCAGCTCGGCCTCGGCCGTGCCCTCGCCCACGTCGGGCAGCTTGAAGACGTAGTTCCCGGGCCCCATCGCGTCGCTTTCGGGCATGAGCGCCTCGGCGTCGGCCTGGACGTGCTCGCGGGGACCGTCCGGGCGGCCCAGCTCGGCCACGCCCGCGTCCAGCGGCGGCGCGGCGGCGGGCATCGGCGCCGCGTCGGGCGCCGGGTCCTCGGCGCCAGAGTCTTCAGGGGCGTTGCCCGCGCCCTCGACCTCGAACACCACCAAGGGCGAGCCGACGGCGGCCATTTGGCCCGGCTCGCCGTGGATCGACACCACCTTGCCCGAGACCGGCGAGGTCAGCTCCACCGTCGCCTTGTCGGTCATGACGTCGGCCAGCAGCTGGTCCTCGGCGACGATGTCGCCCGGCTTCACGTGCCAGCCGACGACCTCGGCCTCGGCCGTTCCTTCGCCCACGTCGGGCAGCTTGAAGACGTAACGGCCCATGCTCAGCCCTCCATCGCCCGCTTGATGCCCTCGGCCACCCGCTTGGGACCGGGGAAGTATTCCCACTCGAAGGCGTGCGGGTAGGGCGTGTCCCAGCCGGTGACGCGCTGGATCGGCGCCTCGAGATGGTAGAAGCAGCGCTCCTGCACCAGGGCCGACAGTTCCGCGCCGTAGCCCGAGGTGCGCGGCGCCTCGTGGACGATGACGCAGCGGCCGGTCTTCCTCACGCTGGCCTCGATGGCCTCGATGTCCAGCGGCACCAGGCTGCGCAGGTCGATCACCTCGGCGTCGACGCCGGCGTGCTCGGCCGCGGCCAGGCTGACCCAGACCATGGTGCCGTAGGCCAGGATGGTGACGTCATTGCCCTCGCGCATGGTGCGCGCCTTGCCGAGCGGGATGGCGTAGTGGCCGTCCGGCACCTCGGCCAACTCGTGGCCGGTCCAGGGCTTCACCGGCCGGTCGTGCCAGCCGTCGAAGGGGCCGTTGTAGATGCGCTTGGGCTCGAAGAAGACCACCGGGTCGTCGTCCTCGATGGCGGCCATCAGCAGGCCCTTGGCGTCGTAGGGGTTGGACGGGATCACCGTCTTGATGCCGGCGATGTGGGTGAACAGGCTCTCGGGGCTCTGGCTGTGGGTCTGGCCGCCGAAGATGCCGCCGCCGTAGGGGCTGCGGATGGTGATGGGCGAGGTGAACTCGCCGCCCGAGCGGTAGCGCAGCTTGGCCGCTTCCGAGACGATCTGGTCGTAGGCCGGGTAGATGTAGTCGGCGAACTGGATCTCGACCACGGGGCGCAGGCCGTATGCGCCCATGCCGATGGCGGCGGCGACGATGCCGCATTCACTGATCGGCGCGTCGAAGCTGCGCGTCAGGCCGTGCTTCTGCTGCAGCTGGTCGGTGACGCGGAACACGCCGCCGAAGTAGCCGGCGTCCTCGCCGAAGCTCAGGACGTTGGGGTCCTGGGCCATCTTCACGTCGAGCGCCGAGTTCAGCGCCTGGATCATGTTCAGGGATGCCATGCTCAGACTCCGACCTCGCCGCGCTGCTCGCGGATGCGCCAGTCGGGCTCCTTGAACACCTCTTCGAACATCTCCTTCACCGACGGCCGCGACTGGCCGATGGTGCCGATCGCCTCGGACTCCTTGCCGGCGGCGCGGACCTGCTCGACCGCGTCCTTCTCGGCCGCCTCCTGCTGCTCGTCGGACCATTCGCCGAGCGCGATCAGGTGCTGCTTGAGGCGCTGGATCGGATCGCCCAGGGGCCAGTGCTCGACCTCGTCCGCCGGACGGTAGCGGGCCGGGTCGTCCGAGGTGGAGTGCGGCGCGGCGCGGTAGGTGAACAGCTCGATCACGGTCGCGCCCTGGTTGGAGCGCGCCCGTTCGGCCGCCCACTGGGTCGCGGCGTAGACCGCCAGGAAGTCGTTGCCGTCGACGCGCAGGGCCGGCAGGCCGTAGCCGATGGCCTTGGAGGCGAAGGTGGTCTCCAGCCCCCCGGCGATGCCGTGGAAGGAGCTGATGGCCCACTGGTTGTTGACGATGTTGCAGATCACCGGGGCGCGGTAGACGGCCGCGAAGGTCAGCGCGTTGTGGAAATCGCCCTCGGCCGTGGCCCCGTCGCCGATCCAGGCCGCCGCGATCTTGTCGTCGCCCTTGTAGGCCGAGGCCATGGCCCAGCCCACCGCCTGCGGGTACTGGGTGCCCAGGTTCCCGGAGATGGTGAAGAAGCCGTACTCCCTGGCCGAGTACATGATCGGCAGCTGGCGGCCTTTGATCGGGTCCGACGCGTTCGAGTAGATCTGGTTCATCATCGTCGCCAGGGGATAGCCCCGGGTGATGAGCAGGCCCTGCTGGCGATAGGTCGGGAAGCCCATGTCGTCCCGGTTCAGCACCAGGGCCTGGGCGCAGGCGATGGCCTCCTCGCCCGTGCACTTCATGTAGAAGCTGGTCTTCCCCTGGCGGTGGGCGCGGTGCATCCGGTCGTCGAAGGCGCGGGTCAGGATCATCGCCTTGAGCCCGGTGCGCAGGGTCTCGGCGTCCAGCCGCGGGTTCCACGGGCCGACCGCCTGGCCTTCGTCGTCCAGCACCCGCACCAGGCCGAAGGCCAGGTCGCGCATCTCGTGCGGATCGGCCGAGATCTCCGGGCGCGGCGTCTCGCCGGGTCCCTGCAGGATCAGGTGGCGGAAGTCGGGCTGGTCTCCGGGCCGGGCGGGAGGTTCCGGCACCCGGAGGCTGAGCGGCACGGTGTTCTTCATGACGTTTCCTGAAAGTCGCCCCGGCTGCCCGGCGCGCGCGACGTTGGTCGCCGTCTGAGCGGCTTCCTCTACGGAGCAATGCGGGGCCGATCAACCGTGGGGGTGATTTCCCATGCCGGAACCCTCTCCCGGAGGGAGAGGGGGCGCAGAACACCTTCCTGTCCTGAACCCAATGCGCCCTGATCCTC
The DNA here is from genome assembly GCA_035627575.1 of Caulobacteraceae bacterium. Taxonomy (GTDB): domain Bacteria; phylum Pseudomonadota; class Alphaproteobacteria; order Caulobacterales; family Caulobacteraceae; genus JAEZEZ01. The sequence continues at coordinate 3,312 of DASPLM010000079.1, forward strand.
TTGATGGAATGGTGCGCCCGGTCGGAAGGCAGTCAAGGACGACGGGCTTCGCCCGTCGCAAGCGGAGCTTGTGGCCCTTCGGGCCATCCTTGACAGCCTTCCGACCTAAGGGCGCGAAAGTTCCACCAAGAGGTTCAGAACGCGATGTGCGCCTCGGCGGGAGCGGCGCCCACCCCTCCCCTCGACATCGCCCGCGAAATTGGCGAGACGAGCCGGGCGACCATGTTCGAGGGCACATGACCGACAATCGTCCACCTCCGCGCCCGCCGCTGAAGCGGCGGATCGCCCAGGCCACCCGGGGCGCGCGCATGGCCGTGGCCCGGGGCGTGCTGGGCGCGCTGGGCCTGAAGATGAGCCCCTACGAACAGGCCCGGGCGCCGGTCGACCTGACGCCCAAGCCCGCCCGCGTCCCGCCCCCGTCCGCCGCTCCGGCCAGGCCCGACAGGTTCTTCCCCGAGCGGTCGGCGGCGCTGCGGGTCGACGCCTGCACCGTCTGCGGCGATCCGCTGGCGGCCCTGGTCAAGGACGAGTACTGCCCCGCCTGCAACACGCCGGGCCGTACGCGGGCGCTGGCGCCGCTGCTGGCGGAGGTGGTCGGGCCGCTGGTTGAGGGCTCGCCCGTGCGCGAACTGCCCCTGCTCGGCTTCGCCATGGCGGGGGCGGAGCGCAAGCTGCTGGCGCCGGTGTTCCCGAGCCTGAAGTCCGTGTCGCTGTTCGGCGAGTACGGCCGCGACCACGAGCTGGGCGTCGACGCCCGCGACCTGACCCGCTACGCCGGCGACAGCTTCAGCGGCCACTTCTCCATCCTGCTGTTCGACTATTTCACCGAGCAGGAGCAGGCCATCCGCGAGGCCTTTCGCGTCATCGCGCCCGGCGGCGTGTTCATGACCGAACTGGGCCCCTACCGGCTGAGGGACGGCTGGGACGCGCCCTACCAGGTCAAGGAGGTGCGCCGCCGCGAGGGCTATTTCGAGTACCTGCCCGAGGGGGTGGCGCTGGCCGACATCCGCGTCGGGCGGCAGTGGTTCCTCCAGGCCATGGAGGACGCCGGCTTCCAGGTCCGCTGGGTGCAGGTGCACGACCGCGCCACGGGCAAGGACCTCGACTGGTTCGTCGGCGTGAAGCCCGCAGCATGAGGGACGCCGGCTCGCCTGTCGCGACAAGTCAGTTGACGCCCCTCGGCCGACCCGTGTTACGCAAACCGGGGCGGGACGTCGGCCGATCAACCTATCAGTGACATATTCGGGGACTAGCCCCGCCGGCCGCTTGCCGCTAGCAAGCGCGCCCCGGACCTCGCCCGTCGCCCCGCCTGCAGTGGAATACAGCTAAGCTTATGAAAGTCGCGGTGATCTTCGGCACGCGTCCGGAAGCCATCAAGATGGCGCCCGTCGTGCGCGCCCTGAAGGCGCAACCGGGAGTGGAGACCCTCGTCTGGTCCACGGGCCAGCACCGCGAGATGCTGGCCCAGGTGATGGACCTGTTCGCCATCGAGGCCGACCGCGATCTCGCCGTCATGCAGCCGGGCCAGACCCTGAACGGCCTCTTCTCCCGCGTGCTGTCCCGCCTGGAGGAGGTGTTCGACGAGGAACGCCCCGACCGGGTGCTGGTGCACGGCGACACCACCACCGCCGCGGCCGCCGCCACCGCCGCCTTCCACCGCCAGATTCCCATCGGCCACGTCGAGGCCGGCCTGCGCAGCGGGCGGCTCGATCAGCCGTGGCCGGAGGAGTTCAACCGCCGCCTCGTGGACATCGTCGCCGACCAGCTCTACGCGCCGACCGAGGGCGCGAGGCAGCACCTCCTGCGCGAGAACCTCGGCGAGAAGCGGATATCCGTCACCGGAAACACGGTC
>DASPLM010000080.1:0-4800 GCA_035627575.1 Caulobacteraceae bacterium
CGGCTGGACGCCGGCTACGGCGCGACCGCCGCCCTGATCGTGGTGGTGGGCCTGCTGCGGGTGTTCTTCGGCGCCAAGGGCCAGCACTTCTACTGGGACAACGCCTTCTTCTGGGGGAAGATGATCTGCTTCCTCGCCGTCGCCGGCCTGTCCGTGCCGCCGACGCTGACGTTCCTGCAGTGGCGCCGCACCCGCAAGGTCGACCCCACCTTCGTCCCCACCGACGCCGAGGCCTCGGGCACGCGCAAGTGGATGCGCTACCAGTCGCTGGTCCTGGTGTTCCTGCTGGCCTTCGCCGCCGCCATGGCCCGGGTGCCGTTCTAGACCGAGTATCCTTCTTGCCTCCGGCGAGAAGGAGGCCCCGCGCACCGGAGGCGCTTCAGCGCCGCCGGTTCTCGCGCGGGAGGAAGAGTGGGCCAGCGCACCGCGTCAAGAAGAGCTCTCTTCCTCCGTCGTGGGCCTGCGCAGGCTGCCGCCTGCTCCGGCACGCCGGGACCTCCTTCTCTCTGAAGAGAGAAGGAGACTTCCTGAACTCCCTTTAATGGCGAGGCGTATGGCCGGGCGCGCGTGGTTGTCGTAACCTTTGCCATGGTAAACGGCGCAGTCCGGGAAAACGCGATGTCGGCCGACGGTACGGTCCACCACGAAGAGCCCGCGGCGCCCGCCTCGCCGGCCGCGGCGGCGCCGCCCTTCCCCGGGGCCAAGACGGAGCGCGCCACCCGCGACACGCCGCTGCGCACCATCAAGGAAGCGGACTACCTGTCGCTGGATCCCGAGATCCAGCAGGCCCTCTCGGACCGCATCGACCTCTACTACGGCACGCCGCTCGACATCTTCCCGGCGTCGGAACACACGCGCAAGCCCGACCGCTTCCACGTCCTCTTCGCCCGCCAGATCGAGGAGCGCTTCCCCGACGACGCCGACCTGCGCGGGCGCATCCACGACTACGGCCGCGACGTGTTCAAAGGCCTGCTGTTCTACATGCTGGGCAAGCGCGGGCTGCAGCTGGCGGCCCTGCTCGGCCTGGCCTGGCTGGCGACGTCGGGCCCCGCGATGTTCGCCCAGGTCGCCACGACCCCGCCCCTGCCCCTGGCGCTCACCATCCTGGCCATGCTGCTGGTCTGCGGCGTGGTCGCCGGCATCGGCCTGATCGTCTTCACCCAGTACCGGGTGCAGCTCGAGAACCGGTCCTACGAACTGTCGCGCGAAATCGTGCAGCGCACGCGGGAACTGCAGAACCTCTACACCAACATCAAGGCCATGCCGGACCAGTCCGAGACCCAGTTCCAGATGGACGGCCCCGCCTGGGGCCGGCGCTCGGGCTTCCTGATGCGGCTGCTGCTGTGGATGGGAGCCCGGCTCGAGTACCTGGAAAAGTACACCCAGGTGGAGATGTGGCGCGTGCGCCGCGAGCGCTACTGGATGAACTGGGCCGGCGGCATCCTGACGGTGCTGGTCGTGACCGTGTGGGCCGCCGTCTTCATCGCCCTGCCCCCGCCCGCAGGCGCGGACGCCGGCTTCCGCGTGCTGCAGGGCGCAGCCATCCTGCTCGGCTTCGCCCAATCGCTGTGGTCCTACTTCACCCTGCGCACCCCTCCCAACATCGTGCGCGAGAAGCTCGGCTCCGAAAGCTGGATCCGCTACGCCTCGCTGGACCTCGACAACGCGGTCGGCGACCAGTCGCGGCGGGACAAGGAGCGGCTGGTCGAGTACCGAAGCCTGACGCGGGGGCGGTAGGCCGGCGCCATCCGCAAGCGGGAGCGATGCTCAGCGCACCCGCGGCGCGATCGTCCGCTGCACATCCGCCGCGTCGTAGGCGTCGGGGCTGTCCGGCCGGGCCCCGCGGCCCATGCGGATCTCCAGCGACACGGTCGAGGGCGCGCCCGGGCTGAGGTTGACGCCGATGCCGACGCCCACGCCGGATGAGCGATAGCCGCCCCAGCGCGAGCTGCCGCCGCTGACGCCGACGCTGGGCCGCGCGCCGCCGGGATAGCCGGCGTCCACGCCGCGCATGTCCACCTCGAACCACTCGTATCCGCGCTCCAGGGTCAGCTCGGCGGCGCGCAGCAGGGCAAAGTCGTAGACCTGCTCGGGCGGGCCGAGCCCGCGGTAGGACACCCGCGCCCGGTCGTTCTGGATCGGCTGGACGGTCCAGCCCTGCCCGGTCGGCGACATCGCCGGACCATAGGGGGCGGCGGTGGCGCAGGCGGACAGGGCCGCCGCGCCCGCCAGGATGATGAGGAGTCTGCGCATCTTCGTGCCTCCAGCGGCCGTGCCGCTTCAGAGGCTTAGCGACTGTCAGCGGCTTCCGGTTCCAGCAGGCCGAGCCCTGCGGCCAGACCGGCGAAGTCGTCCGGCAGGGGCGCTTCCACCGTCGTCATGCCGCCCGCGGGGTGCGGGAAACTCAGCGCCCGGGCGTGCAGCATCAAGCGGGGCGCGGCCTGGCCGTCGATCCGCAGGGCGCCGCCGTAGCGCGGGTCGCCGACGATCGGTCGGCCGATGTGGGCCAGGTGCACGCGCAGCTGGTGCATGCGCCCAGTGACCGGGTTCAGCTCTACCAAGGCCGCCTCATCCGTGGCCGCCAGGGTGCGGTAGATGGTGCGCGAAGGCTGGGCCTCGAGTTCGTCCGGTCCACACGGGCGCATGTAGGCCTCGCGGCCGATCTCCTCACGCCGCAGGGGGACGTCGATCTCGCCGCCGCGCGGCTGCGGCGCGCCGGGCGCGACAATGGCGACGTAGGTCTTGCGGAACTTTCGCCCCATCACTGCCTTGCCGAGGAAGCTGGCGGCCGGTTGGGTGCGGCCGGTCAGGATCACGCCCGAGGTGTCCCGGTCGAGGCGATGGATCAGCCGGGGCCGGCTGCCGCTCGATTTCGCGAAGGCCCACATCAGGTCGTCCAGGGTGTGCGCCCGGATGCGCCCGCCCTGGCTGGACAGCCCCGCCGGCTTGTTGAAGGCCAGCACGTGCTCGTCCTCGTGGATCACCATGGATTTCACCCAGGCGATCTCGTCGGGCGTGAGCTGCGGCCGGTCGGCCCGGCGGTCAGCCTTCGCCATTCAGCTTCGCCCTGAGTTCCGCCCAGCGCTCCAGCCGCGCCTTGACCTTGGCCTCGTGGCCCTCGCCCTTCGGCTCGTAGAAGGTGCGGCGATCCATGCTGTCGGGCCAGTAGTTGGCGCCGGAGAAGCCCTCCTCGGTGTCCGGGTCGTACTGGTAGCCCTGGCCGTAGCCCAGGCTCTTCATCAGCTTCGTCGGCGCATTGCGGATGTTGGCCGGCGGCATCAGCGAGCCGGTTTCCTTCGCCGCCCGGTTGGCCGCCTTCCAGGCGTTGTAGACGCCCACCGACTTGGGGGCGGTGGCCAGGTGGACCACCGCCTGGGCGAGCGCCAGCTCGCCCTCGGGCGAACCGAGGAAATCGTAGGTGTCCTTGGCCGCGTTGGCGACGAGGATGGACAGGGGGTCGGCCTCGCCGATGTCCTCGACGGCCATGCGGACGATACGGCGGGCGAGGTAGAGCGGGTCCTCGCCGCCCTGGATCATGCGCGCCAGCCAATAGAGCGCCGCGTCCGGGTCCGAGCCGCGCACCGACTTATGCAGGGCGCTGATGAGGTTGTAGTGCTCCTCGCGGCTCTTGTCGTAGGCCGGACTGCGCTTCTGCAGCAGCTGGCCCAGTTCGGCGGTGGTCAGGGGCTGGTCCGGCCCGATGGCGAACAGGGTCTCGGCCAGGGTCAGCAGGTAGCGGCCGTCGCCGTCGGCGAGCACCGTCAGGGCGTGGCGGGCGTCGGCCTCCAGCGGCAGCGGCCGTCCCTCGAATTCCTCCGCCTTGGCCAGCAGGCGCTCCAGCGCCGCGTCGTCCAGGCGCTTCAGCACGAAGACCTGCGAGCGCGACAGCAGGGCGCCGTTCAGCTCGAAGGACGGGTTCTCGGTGGTGGCCCCGACCAGGGTCACCGTGCCGGATTCCACGAAGGGCAGGAAACCGTCCTGCTGGGCGCGGTTGAAGCGATGGATCTCGTCGACGAACAGCAGCGTCGACTGCCCGGCCAGCCGGCGCTGCCGCGCCTGCTCGAAGGCCTTCTTCAGGTCGGCGACGCCGGAGAAGACGGCCGAGATCTGCTGGAACTCATAGCCCGCCGCCATGGCCAGCAGCCGGGCGATGGTGGTCTTCCCGGTGCCGGGCGGCCCCCACAGGATCATCGAGGCCAGCCGGCCGCTCTCGACCATGCGCCGGATCGGTCCGTCGGCGCCCAGCAGGTGGTCCTGTCCAACCACCTCGTCCAGCGTCTGCGGGCGCAGCCGGTCGGCCAGCGGCGCGTCCTGCGCGGCGGTCGACAGTCCTGCGGCTTCAAAAAGGTCGGTCATGGGTGCAGGCTAGATAACGCCCTACGGGAGGAACCGCCATGGACAGAGCGACGCCGATCGGACTCGTGCCCTACATGACCATCCGCGACGGCCGCGGAAGCGAGGCCCTGGCATTCTACGAGCAGGCGTTCGGAGCCCAGGTGCTGCTGCGCAGTCACGGCGGCGACATGCCCGGGATGCCGGTCAGCGAGAAGATCATCCACGCCCGCATGCGGGTGAACGATGCGCTGATCTTCCTGTCCGACGACTTCCCGGAATGGAAGGGCGGCATCGCCACCGCGCCCCCCAGCGCCGTCACCCTGCACCTGCAGGTCGAGGACGTGGAGATGTGGTGGCGGCGCGCGACGGACGCCGGCTGCACGGTGGTTTTCCCGCTGGCCGATCAGCCCTGGGGCGACCGCTACGGCCAGGTCAGGGACCCGTTCGGGCATACGTGGTCGGTGG
>DASPLM010000081.1:0-5565 GCA_035627575.1 Caulobacteraceae bacterium
CCCGCCGCGACCAGTTCGGCCAGGGCGCGCACGGCGAATTCGGGAGTGCCCATGAAGGCTAGACGCATGGGCGGGCTCTAACGCCTCTCCCAAGCGCCGTCATCCCGGAAAGCGCGTGAGCGTGCGGGACCTCGCGCAGGATGCGCTTCCTGCGGACGGAGGTCCCTGATCGGGCTCCGCCCGTCCGGGATGACAGGCCTTGTTGGTTTCGTCTGCGCAGACGGAGAAGGACATTCATCTCCTGGAGGCGATGGAGCTCCGGCGGTGCGGGGTCTAGCCGTGAGATGAATGGTAGGGACCCCGCGCGGCGGGTTCTTCACGAGCCTTGATGCCGACGGCGTCGAGACGATGGCGGCCCGCCTGCGCCGACCTCAGTACCAGCGCGTCCGCACCCCGCCGCCCTCGTCCCAATCGCCGCCGGCGTCGATGACGTCGTCGAAGTCGATAAGGCGGTCCAGCAGGACGCCGGCCACGACGCCGATGGCGACCAGGCCGATGAAGGTGAGCGCGGTGCCGACGCCGGCCCGCTCCGCCCGGGTCAGCGGCCGATGGCGCAGTTGCGGGCGGGTCAGGGGCATCAGGCGGCTCGCGACAGCTTCTTCACACGCGTTATGGCCCGATCCCGCTTCAGGCGCGAGAGGTGGTCGATGAACAGCACGCCTTCCAGGTGGTCCATCTCGTGCTGGATGCACACGGCGTAGAGACCCTCGGCCTCCTCCTCGACTTCCTTGCCGTCGTAGTCGAGGTACCGGATGCGCACGCGAGCGGGGCGCTCCACCTCGTCGTAGACCTCGGGGATGGAGAGGCAGCCCTCCTCATAGGAGAACAGCTCCTCGGATTTCCAGAGGATCTCCGGGTTCACGAAGAACTGGGGCGCGGGCTCCTCGTCCTTGCCCGCCAGGTCCATGACGATGATGCGCTTGGGCACGCCGATCTGGATGGCGGCCAGGCCGATGCCGGGCGCGTCGTACATGGTCTCCAGCATGTCATCCATGAGCGCGCGCAGCTCGTCGGTCACCCCCCCTTCAACGGGGGTGGAGACCTGCTTCAGCACAGGGTTCGGAACGGTCAGGATGTCTCGGATCGCCATGGGCGGTGAGGTAGGACGGCGGTATCCGAGCGTCAAGGTGGGGCATTGGCGCGGAGGGCTCACCCCTGCGGCGGGAGCTGACCTTGGGACCCGAGCAGGTTCATCACGAACCAGCCAATCGCCCCGAGGGTCAGGAAGAAGCCCGGCGTCATCTCTGCCACGCGCCGGCGCAGCAGGGCCTTGAACCGCTCCGGCTCTGCCTCGCGGGTGATGCGGGGCGAGCCGTACCCCTTGCCGATGAGCACGCCCGTCCGCAGCGCCCGGAGCAACCCGGGCAGCGGGCGCACGATGAAATAAAGCCCCGCGAGGAAGGCGCCGATCAGCCACATACGGTGAAGCTAGCGGCGAGGCGGCGGTTAGGCCAGTCCGTGGTGTCGAGATGCCGGGGTCGGCCGTGGGGCGTATGGTCGCGCTGCGTCCGACGCATCCCTGCCCTGCGCCTCTCGCGGTCCCTTCCCGCGTGCGCGGCAGTCCACGGAGAAGGCGTCGCGCAATCATGGACCTATTGCCCTGGCTCGAGGCGCGAACCTTTCACCGCCGAGGTTCAGGAAGACAGATGATCCTGGCCGGAGCCCTCACGCCGCCCGGAACTTGTCGGCGAACATGAACCCCACCGCGCCGATCAGGCACACGAACGCCGCCGCGTGGTTCCACTTCAGCTTCTCGCCCATGACCAGCGCCGCAAAGCCGGCGAACACCACCAGGGTGATCACCTCCTGCATGACCTTCAGCTGGCCCAGCGTCAGGCCCGAGGCGAAGCCGTGGCGGTTCGCCGGGATCACCAGGCAGTACTCGAAGAAGGCGATGCCCCAGCTGGCCAGGATCAGCAGCCAGAGCGGCCGGCTGTCGAACTTCAGGTGACCGTACCAGGCGATCGTCATGAAGACGTTCGACACCGTCAGCATCAGCGCCGTCAGCCACATGGCGTCAGCCCTTGTCGGCGACCACGGTCAGGGCCGGCTTGTCGTCGCCTCCGCCCAGCAGTTCCGGCTTGGATAGCGCCCGCGGCGTGGTCTCTATGGCGGCGAGCTCGACGATCTCCTTGCCCTCGTGATCGACGGACAGCTCCTCGAACCGCCGGGCCTGGGTCAGGACCTGGGTCTCCAGAGAGCCGACGAACTGGTTGTACTTGCCCACCGCCTGCTCCAGGGCGCGGCCCACCGCGCCGACGTGGCCGCCCATGACCGACAGGCGCTTGTAGAGCTCGCGGCCCAGGGTCGCGATCTTGTCGGCGTTCGCCGCCTGGTCCTCGGCGCGCCAGCCGTAGGCGACGGCCTTGCACAGGGCGAACAGGGTGGACGGGGTGACGATCACCACCCGCTTGTCCATGGCCTCGGTCAACAACTCGGGCTGGCGCTCCAGCGCCGCGGCCAGATAGCCGTCGCCCGGCACGAACATGGCCACGAAGTCCGGCGTGACCTCGTCCTTGAACTGGTCCCAGTAGGCCTTGTTCGAGAGTCCCACCATGTGGGTCCGGATGCTCTGGCCGTGGCGGACCAGGGCTTGCTCGCGCAGCATCTCGTCCGTCGCCTCCTGCGCTTCCAGGAAGGCGTTCAGCGAGCACTTGGCGTCGATCACGAACATGCCGCCGCCGGGCATGCGCACCTTCACGTCGGGGCGCCGCCGGCCCTCCTCGCTGGCGATCGAGAACTGCTCCTCGAAGTCGAAGCGGTTGTTCAGCCCCGCAGCCTCCAGCACGTTGCGCAGCGCCTGCTCGCCCCAGCGGCCCTGAACCCCCGCGCCGCGACGCAGCGCCGCCGAGAGCTTGCGGGCCTCGTTCTGGGTCGCTTCGGAGGCCTGCATCAGCTGGGCGATCTGGCTCTTCAGCCCGCCCTGCTCCTCGGCCCGCGATTTTTCGATCGCCTGCACCTGGGCCTCGAACTTGGCCAGGGTGTCGGCCACCGGCTTCAGCTGCGCCTCCAGGCGCTGCTGGGCCAGCAGTTCCCTGTTGCGGAAGGTCTCGTCGGCCCGCTTCAGCAGGTCCTCGGCGACGGCCCCCGCGGCCTGCGCCGCCTGGGCGCGCACCAGCTCTCCGGACGACGCGGCCTGCTCCTGCAGCAGGCGCAGCCGGGCGTCGGCGTCAGCGAACTCGTCTCGGAGCGCCCAGGCCTTCGCCTCGGCCGCATTGGCGCGCCGCCGCTCCATCAGGGCCCAGAGGAGCATCAGCACCGCCAGCACGGCGGCGGCTGCAGCGGCGATCAGGTAGGGCGCATTTCCGTTCATGCTCCGTTCCTTAGCGGGAGTCGGCGCATCAGGCTATCGTGGCCGTTAGGGCGATACGAAAGGCCGCGCGATGGAACAGAGGCTCTCCGCCGTCACCCTCCGGGTCGCCGACCTGGACCGCGCGGCGAGGTTTTACGCCGAGGGCCTGGGGTTCGAAGCCGCCCGGCGGATCGGCGACGAGGTGGTCTTCATCCAGTTGAACGGCCTCGTCCTGTGCCTCTACCCCGGCCTGGCGGACGACGCAGGGGTAGCCGACGAGGCGCGCGGACCTGGCCTCGTCGCCTTGGCCCACAATGTCCGCGAGCGCGGGCAGGTCGACCAGGTGCTGGCCCGCGCCGCCGCCGCGGGCGGGCGGGTCACCCGCCACGCCCACGACGCCGACTGGGGCGGACGCAGCGGCTACTTCGCCGATCCGGACGGGAACCTGTGGGAGATCGCCTGGAACCCGCACTGGCCGATCGACGCCGAGGGACGCACCCGTCTTGACGCCTGAAGTCCTGCAAAGTCGCGCCGAAGGGCGTCACCACGGTCTGGGCGTTCCTTTCGCTGGGGGCGGCGTCCTGACCTTCTACCGTCGCGACGCCTGCCTGCCGTCGCACGCGCACGACGAGACCCACGTCTGGGTCCTGCTCGACGGCCTGGCGCGGTATCGCACCCCCGACCAGGAACATGGGCTCAGGCCCGGGGCGGTGGTGGTGGTCCAGGCCGGCCACCCCCACGCCAACCGCTTTGGCGAGCGCGGAGCCACGTGCCTGAACCTCCCCGCGCCGCCCTCGCTCGACGGCCCGGGGGGGCCGGTCGCGCGGCTCTCCGGCGGACTGCACGCAGATCTGATCGGCCTCGCCCTCGACGCTGCGGCGGGAGCGGCGCTCGACCGCCTGGACTCCGAGACGCTGGTCGCCGAGGCGCTCGCCTGCGCCGGGCGGGAGCCCTTCCGCGCGGGAACGATCGAGCGCGTCGTCGAGGCCCTCGAAGACAATCCCTGCCGCCCCTGGACGCTGGGCGAGCTGGGCGTCCTGGTCGACCGGCACCCGACCCACCTGGCCCGCGCCTTTCGAAAGGCGACGGGCTTGAGCATCGGCGCCTACCGTAGACGTCGACGCCTGCTGTCGGTGTGCCGCAGCCTGCGCCAGGACCGGGACAGCCTGGCCGACATCGCCCTGGCCCACGGCTACAGCGACCAGGCGCACATGACCCGCGAGGTCGCCCGGGCGCTGGGCTCCCCGCCCGGCGCCTGGCGCCGCGCGCGAAGGTGCTAGACCTGTTCAAGACCGGCGGAACGGGAGGGCGGAGACCAGCGGAATGATCGGACGACTCCTCGCCGCGGCCCTGGCCGCCGCTTCCCTCGCCTTCGCCGGCCTCGCGGCGGCCGCCGCCGAACGCACCAGCGCCCGGGCGATCGAGGCGCACACCCGCTTCCTCGCCGACGATCTGCTGGAAGGGCGGGACGCCGGCACGCGCGGCTTCGACATCGCCTCGGCCTATGTCGCCGCCCAGTTCGCCGCGGTCGGCCTGTCGCCGGGCGGCCCCGGCGGCGGCTGGTATCAGCCGCTGACCGTGCGTCGGCGCACGCTTGAGCACACCGCCATCGCCTACTGGCGTGACGGTGGGGACCAGGTGTTGGTGAACGGCCGCGACGTGGCGCTGGACGCCAGCCCCTACGCAACGGACGAGTCCCTCGACCTGGAGCTTGTCTTCGTCGGTTGGGGCATCGACGCGCCCGGCCTGGGGCAGGACGACTACGCGGGGCTGGACGTGCGCGGCAAGGCGGTGGTCCTGCTGGAGGGCGCCCCGGAACGCCTGCCGCCGGCGGTGCGGGCCCACTTCAGCTGGGTTCAGCAGAAGGAGCGGATGGCGGCCGCGCGCGGGGCCGTGGCGGTGCTGACCCTGAAGTCTCCCGCTCGCGACCGCTTCTCGCCGTGGGAGAGGACCCGCCGGCTACGGCCGCTGCCCGCCGTCTCCTGGGTCGGAGAGCGCAGGCCCGGCGAGACCCTGCCGCCACGGGCGACCATGACCCTGGGTCCCGACTTCGCACGCGGCCTGTTCCGGCGGGCCGGCAAGGACCTCGACGTCCTGTTTCGCCAGTCGGAGACCGGTTCGCCCGATGGCTTCCGGCTGCCGGGCCGCATCCGCATCGACCGTCGCTCCACGCACGCGGACGCTCCGAGCCAGAACATCATCGGCGTGCTGGAGGGCGCGGACCCGGTCCTGCGCCATGAGTACGTCATGGTGGTCTCGCACCTCGACCACGT